>NZ_DKIK01000059.1:0-10428 GCF_002454215.1 Acinetobacter sp. UBA6720 | reverse complement strand
TGAAGATCAGCGTTTACAAATGCTTTTGGTGGGCTTTGCTTTCGGTACCTTCTTAGAGGGTGCGGCAGGCTTTGGTGCTCCTGTGGCGATTACCGCAGCATTATTAGTCGGTTTAGGCTTTAAACCGTTATATGCAGCAGGTCTCTGTCTAATCGTAAACACAGCACCTGTGGCTTTTGGTGCAATGGGTATTCCAATTATTGTTGCTGGACAAGTCTCTGGTGTCGATACGATGGAAATCAGCCAAATGGTGGGCCGTCAGCTACCATTTATGGTGCCAATCGTGTTGTTCTGGATTATGGCAATTATGGACGGCTGGCGTGGTGTTAAAGAAACATGGCCAGCAGTTGTGGTGGGGGCGGGTAGCTTTGCAATCGCACAATACTTAACTTCTAACTTTGTTGGGCCAGAACTACCAGATATTACGGCTGCAATTGCATCCTTGGTTTCATTAACAATTTTGTTTAAATACTGGCAGCCAAAGCATATTTTTCGTTTTGCAGATCAAGACGCAAATATGAATGAAGATGTTGCAGCACAAAAACAGAAAAAATATAGCATCGGTCAAATTGCCAAAGCATGGTCTCCATTTGCCATTTTAACTGTAATGGTGACAATCTGGAGTGTGAAACCATTTAAGGATTTATTTGCCAAAGACGGTGCATTGCATGATCTTGTGATTTCCATCAAGGTGCCATTTTTGCATCAAATGATTCAAAAAATGCCGCCTGTAGTGACAGAAATAAAAGACTATGACGCAATCTATAAGTTCGATTGGATCTCGGCAACAGGTACTGCGATTTTTATTGCAGCATTAATTACGATTGCCTTTTTGAAGATGAAGCCTAAGGATGCAGTTGTAACTTTTGGTGAAACCTTGAATGAGTTGAAAATTCCAATTTATTCAATTGGTATGGTGTTGTCTTTTGCCTTTGTTGCGAACTACTCGGGTATGTCTTCAACCTTGGCTTTAGCTCTTGCACATACAGGTTCAGCATTTACTTTCTTTTCACCATTCTTGGGCTGGTTGGGTGTATTTCTTACAGGTTCGGATACTTCTGCGAACGCACTGTTTTCAGCGCTTCAAGCCACTACGGCTCAGCAAATTGGGGTGCCTGAAGTATTGTTAGTTGCAGCCAATACCAGTGGTGGTGTAACTGGCAAAATGATTTCACCTCAATCAATTGCGATTGCATGTGCGGCGGTAGGCTTAGTTGGTAAAGAGTCTGATTTATTCCGTTTTACTGTAAAACACAGTATAACGTTCACATTTATGATGGGTATTATGATTACCCTACAAGCTTATGTGTTCCCATGGATGATTCCATAGCACAAATTGTGTATCAACGTTAAGGAAAGCAGATGAGAGTCTCCGATAAAGCTGTACAAAGCCTGCGTGTATTGATTGAACAAAGCAATATGCAGGTTGGAGACCGTCTGCCTGCTGAAAGAAAACTGTGTGAACAACTTCAAGTCTCGCGTTCCTCTTTAAGAGAAGCGATTTCTCAACTGTCCAGCATGGGTATGTTGGTCAGTAAAGTGGGAGCGGGAACTTTTTTAAAACAATTACCAGCTACCTGGTCAAGTTATCAAATTGTACAACCGATCAGTAATTTGATGAGTGAAGATCCAGCCTATCGCTTTGATGTGCAAGAGGCGCGCATTATTTTAGAAGGTGGGACGACTTGGTATGCAGCTCAACGCGCAACCCAAGAAGATTTGGTGAATATCCGACATTATTATGATCAGATTAACCATTTTCAGGCACTGGGTGATGATGATGCAGCGGCTCGTGCTGATGCGAAATTTCATTTAGCGATTGCTGAAGCATCTCATAATTTGGTTCTCATTCAGATGATGCGTGGTCTGTTCGATTTGTTGCAGTTCAACGTCGCTTTGGGACGCCGAAAAGTCTATAGCGAAGCACACCGTTTTGATCAATTGCATGATCAGCACTTTCAAGTCATGAGTGCAATTGAACGTCGTGATCCAGAAGCTGCACGCAAAGCAGTCTGTGGACACATTGAGTTTGTAGTACAACAGGTGCGCATGATTGATGAAGAAGAAGCTCGTCGTCAGCGCGCCAGTCGATTAAACAGGATATAAGCATGATTATTTCTTCTGCCAATGACTACCGTGAAGCGGCACGACGTCGTTTACCGCCATTTTTATTCCATTACATTGATGGTGGTGCGTATGCAGAATATACCCTGAAGCGTAACGTAGAAGATTTATCGAAAATTGCTTTGCGCCAGCGTGTACTGAACGACATGTCACAGTTAAGTTTAGAAACCAAACTGTTTGATGAAACGTTGTCGATGCCAGTTGCATTATCGCCTGTGGGTTTAACAGGGATGTATGCGCGTCGTGGTGAAGTTCAAGCTGCGGTTGCTGCGGATAAAAAGGGCATTCCATTTACGCTGTCTACTGTTTCAGTATGTCCAATTGAGGAAGTTGCACCTGCGATTCAGCGTCCAATGTGGTTCCAGCTTTATGTACTGCGTGACCGTGGTTTCATGAAAAATGCTTTGGAACGTGCTAAAGCGGCAGGCTGTTCAACCTTGGTGTTTACTGTGGATATGCCTGTTCCAGGCGCGCGTTACCGTGATGCCCACTCAGGTATGAGTGGCCCAAATGCAGCAATGCGTCGTTATATGCAGTCGTGTTTCCATCCGCACTGGGCGTGGAATGTCGGCATGATGGGACGTCCGCATGACTTGGGCAATATTTCTAAATACTTAGGCAAACCTACAGGTCTAGAAGATTATATTGGTTGGTTAGGTTCAAACTTTGATCCGTCTATTTCGTGGAAAGACCTTGAATGGATTCGTGAGTTTTGGGATGGGCCAATGGTTATTAAAGGGATTCTGGATCCTGAAGATGCCAAAGATGCAGTGCGTTTCGGTGCAGATGGGATTGTGGTTTCAAACCATGGTGGTCGTCAGCTCGATGGCGTTTTATCTTCTGCACGTGCACTTCCGCCAATTGCAGATGCAGTCAAGGGTGATATTAAAATCCTCGCGGATTCGGGTATTCGTAATGGTCTAGATGTTGTGCGTATGCTGGCGTTGGGTGCAGACACGTGTATGCTTGGTCGCGCCTTTGTTTATGCACTTGGTGCAGCAGGCGGTGAAGGTGTTTCAAATCTTTTAGAATTGATTGATAAAGAAATGCGTGTTGCTATGACTTTAACTGGTGCAAAAACCATTGCGGATATTACGTCTGACTGTTTAGTGAAGTTAGAACGAGAGTTGGCTGAGTAATTCATTATATCAGTAGAAGCGTTCTCACACAGTAAACGTGCATTCAATAGGTATTTACATCAATACCGTGATTATTGCTATTTATATAATCCCTCTCAACCTCCCTTTAAAAGGGAGGAGTTATACCGATTAGAATTTATGTTGCAGGTATAAATAATTTTTCTTTTACTTTAAATGCCTAAGGTGAAGAAAAAGTCCCTCTTTGGAAAAGGGGGATTTAGGGGGATTATAATCATTGGAAATAACAAATATGAACCCTCGATCTCCACAACACGTTATTGAAAATTTAATAAATATCGTTGGTAAACAACACGTTTTAACCGAAGATAAAGATACACGTTTATACCGCCAAGGTCGTCGTTACGGCGCAGGGAAAGTACTGGCTGTTGTTGCACCAGGGTCATTACTGGAACAGTGGCAAGTACTACAAGTGGCTGTTGATGCAGATTGTATTGTGATTATGCAAGCGGCCAATACAGGTTTGACTGGTGGCTCAACGCCTTTTGGTGATGATTATGACCGTCCAGTGGTTCTAATCAGCACACGTCGTTTGGTCGGCATTCAAGTCATTAATGACGGTCAGCAAGTGATTTGTCTACCCGGTGCCACACTGGATCGACTTGAAAAAGAGTTGGTGCCATTTAATCGAGAGCCACATTCAGTGATTGGTTCATCGTGTATTGGGGCTTCAGTTTTAGGTGGTGTCTGTAATAACTCAGGTGGTGCTTTGGTGCGCCGTGGACCTGCTTATACTGAGCTGGCTCTGTATGCTCGTGTCAATGATGGTGGTCAGTTAGAATTAGTGAATCATTTAGGGGTGAACCTAGGCGAAACACCTGAAGAAATTCTAAGCAGGCTTGAAACGAAAAATTATCAAATCGGCGATATTATCAATAACTCAGGCTGCTGCGCATCGGACCATCGTTATGGACATGATGTTAAACAAGTTGATGAAAATACGCCTGCACGCTTTAATGCCGATCCGTCTCGTTTATATGAAGCATCGGGTTCGGCAGGTAAAGTATGTGTCTTTGCCGTACGTTTAGATACCTTTGAAAAAATTCCAAGTCAGGTGTTCTACGTGGGAACCAACTCACATGATGATTTGACTGAAATCCGCCGTTTTTTATTGAAAGATTTGCCACGATTACCGATTGCAGGGGAATACATCCACCGCGTAGCGTATGACATTGGGGCAGAGTATGGTAAAGACACCTTTATGTTCATTGAAAAACTGGGTACAGCCAAAGTACCCGCTGCATTTGCAATGAAAGATAAGGTTGATGCGTACTTAGAAAAATTTGGTATGAAGGGGCTGTCAGATAAAGTCCTGCAATTGATCACCAAATTTTTGCCCAATCATTTACCGAAACGGATGAATGCATTCCGTGATTTGTATGAACACCATTTGGTTATTCGGATTGAAAATCAAGATGTTGAGCAAGTTGAAAGCTTTTTAAAACATTATTTCCAAGATAAAACTTCAGGTGATTTTTTCCACTGTACTGAGGAAGAAGGACGTAAAGCATTTTTACATCGCTTTGCCGTTGCAGGTGCAGCAATTCGCTATCGAGATACACACCGTTCGGAAGTTGAAGATATTGTAGCTTTGGACATCGCATTGCGTCGTAATGATCGAGAGTGGGTGGAAACCTTACCTAAAGAGATGGATGATCTGATTGTTCATAAACTCTATTATGGTCATTTTTTATGTCATGTGTTTCATCAGGACTATATTGTGAAAAAAGGCGTAGATCCTTTAGCGATGGAACACCAAATGTGGCATTTATTGGATGCACGAGGTGCTGAATACCCAGCCGAGCATAATGTTGGACATTTATATGTAGCAAAACCTGCACTGCGAACACATTATGAAAAGCTGGATCCAACCAATAGTTTTAACGTAGGTATTGGCCAAACCAGTAAGTTGAAAGCTTGGAAATAAGGCTTTTAAGCAATAAAAAAACCAGTGATGGCAACATCACTGGTTTTTTTATTGCTTTTTTGTGAATCCAGTTGAATTGACCGTAGTTACTCAGAAAATTTTCTAAATTGTCATCCCAAAATTTTGAAAAACAGCTAAAGTAGTATGCAACAAGTTGCAAAGCCAAAGATAAGGATTCATGATGACAACCAATAGCTATGCACATATTTTAAAACCCTTACATTTGGGTTTTACCACAATTAAGAACCGTGTGGTGATGGGCTCCATGCATACGGGTTTGGAAGATCGTTTTTATAATTATCCAAAATTGGCAGCATACTTCGGTGAGCGTGCTAAAGGTGGTGTTGGCCTGATCATTACAGGCGGGATTTCTCCAAACCGTCAAGGCTGGCTTCTTCCAGCGGGCGGTACGATGAATACGCTGGGGGATATTGCTCCGCATCGTTTAGTGACACATGCGGTACATAAGCATGGCGCAAAAATTTTAATGCAAATTTTGCATGCGGGACGTTATGGCTACCAACCCTTTGTCGTTTCTGCGAGCCCAATCAAGTCGCCGATTTCGCCTTTTAAACCGCGTCAAATGTCTGAAAAACAAATTTTGAATACCATAGATGACTACGTTAACTGTGCCAGTCTTGCGAAAAAGGCGGGCTATGACGGTGTAGAAATTATGGGTTCAGAAGGTTATTTATTGAATCAATTTCTTAGTCGTCATGTGAATCAACGTGAAGACCGTTGGGGTGGGCCGATTGAAAACCGTATGCGTTTTGCGGTCGAAATCGTTAAAGGGATACGTGCACAAGTCGGGGAGAAATTTATTATTTGCTTCCGTTTGTCATTGCTGGATTTAGTACATGACGGCAATACCATGCAAGAAGTGGTTACGATTGCACAAGCACTAGAAAAAGCAGGCATTACCTTGTTGAATACAGGGATTGGCTGGCATGAAGCTCGTATTCCAACCATCGTGACTTCTGTGCCACGTGCAGCTTTTGTTGATTATACAGCGGAAGTGAAAAAGCATGTGGCTGTGCCAGTGATTGCTTCAAATCGTATTAATATGCCAGACACGGCAGAAGAGATTTTGGCATCGGGCAAAGCTGATATGGTGCAAATGGCGCGTCCGTTATTGGCCGATGCTTTTTGGGTGAATAAAACAGCGACCAATCGTGTCGATGAAATCAATACGTGTATCGCCTGTAACCAAGCGTGTTTAGATCATACATTTAAAAATCAGCGTGCAACCTGTTTAGTCAACCCGCGTGCGGCATTTGAAACTGAGTTGGTTTATGTGAAAGCGAAGCAATCTAAACGAGTTGCGGTTGTTGGCGGTGGTGTCGCAGGTATGTCGGCCGCGATGGTTGCAGCCAGTCGCGGACATGCAGTGACATTGTTTGAAGCAAGTCATGAGGTGGGCGGACAGTTTAACTTGGCAAAAGTTGTACCCGGTAAAGAAGAGTTTCATGAAACCATTCGTTATTTCAAAGTACAGATTGAAAAAACGGGAGTCGATTTACGTCTAAACACCAAGGTGAATCGTGAGCAGCTTGAGCGTGAAGGCTTTGAAGAAATTATCATTGCAACTGGTGTTGTGCCACGTGCATTACGTATCGAAGGGAGCGATTCACCGCAAGTCCTATCTTATGCAGAAGTGTTACGCGGTGCGCCAGTTGGTCGAAAAGTTGCGGTGATTGGTGCGGGAGGGATTGGTTTTGATGTGTCTGAGTATTTATTAAAACCTGAGCATCAACCTCAGCCACAACCACTTGCAGATTGGCAACGTGAATGGGGGGTAGATCCAAATCCGAATTATGTCTCTGAAGGAGGCTCGCAGATCGCAGAAGTTCATCCACCTGTACGCGAGATTTATTTATTACAACGTAAAACCTCTGCACTTGGTGCAGGCTTGGGCAAAACTTCGGGCTGGGTACACCGCGCACAGTTGAAAAAACATGCGGTACGCATGTTACGTGGTGTTCAGTATAAAGCAGTGACTGATGAGGGGCTTTGGGTGGAGATGGCAGGGCAAGATCAATTGTTACGTGTTGATACTATCGTTGTATGTGCGGGGCAGGAGTCAGTGAAAGATCTGATGCCAAGTGCTGAGCAGAATACGCTTGCGAATTATCACATTATTGGTGGTGCTAAACTTGCCGCTGAGTTAGACGCAAAGCGTGCGATTCGTGAGGGTGCAGAAATCGCTGCGAAATTATAAGCTTTTGATTAAACAATATGCAGTTGTTTGCTTTTATTATAAGTTTTACTTGTCATCAAAACAAAAGCTCCGTATTATGGCGCACATGGAAGCGTGGCAGAGCGGTTTAATGCACCGGTCTTGAAAACCGACGAGGGTGTGAGTCCTCCGTGAGTTCGAATCTCACCGCTTCCGCCAAATATCAATGACTTAGCCCTGACATTCTCAGGGCTTTGTTGTTTCCAGGGTTATGCAACGTAAGCCTGTAGTAAGCATAAAAATATAAGTCAAAGTTTCTTACAATAGCTCGTTTACTGATATAACATTTAAACATAAACCTAAAATAGATTAAGTTTTAGAAAATGTAGAGAATAAAATGGCAGACATTTATCATTACCCTCCCGATGTGTTTGAATTGCTTGTTGAGACTATTCCAAGATTAGTTCGAAGTAAGAAAGCTGTGATTCTTTTTCTCCAAGGTGCAGGAGTTGCTCAAGAAGATTTGAGAGATGTCGCCAGCGTCTTATCTAAAAATCAAGCTTCAATTAATAAATTTGAAATTGTTCGCAGTGTATTAACTAAGGTAAATTCCCGTGGTGACAGTGGTCTTCGTGCTCGCCGTGAGATTATTAAACGTGTTGTAGAGTTCGAAAGCTTTGAAACATGTTGGGAAAATGATCAACTTAAAGCAAAAGGATTGGTTGCAAGTATTCGTGAGGCAGTTGGTAAGAAAGACTCATTTACTAGAATGGAACAAGAGCGTAAGGCAGAAAGAGAAAATCGTTTATCCAAGTTACAAGCAGAGCGTTCAAAATTAGAAAAAAAGCGTTTGGAAATTAATAGTGTAAATCAACGCCTTTCTGCACTTTTTAAAATGGATGATAAACCACAGGAACGAGGTAAGTTATTAGAAGGGGTCTTGAATGATTTATTTCGTATTTATGGGATTCTTATCCGTGAAGATTTCCGTCGTAAAGATCCCGATACTGCTGTTGTCGTAGAGCAGATTGATGGGGTAATAGAGTTAAATGGGAAAATTCATCTTGTTGAAATGAAATGGCTTAATTCACCTGTGGGTATAGGTGAATTTTCACCACACTTAGTTCGTTTATTTGGTCGAGCAGATGCTCATGGCATTTTCATTGCAACAAATGGATATTCTACATCCGTTGTCTCAGAATGTAGGAATGCTCTTAGTCAGAAAACATTGTTTTTATGTTCATTACAAGAATTTGTTATGTTGTTGCAACGTCAAGATGATCTTGTGGAATTACTGAGTAAAAAATCAAAAGCTGCAATTATTGATAAGAATCCATTTCTAGAAATTCTATCTTAAATTATTAAATAGGTATGAAGTGTAGATATTAATCGTGCCTAGTATCGTCAACTAATTGTTGTTGATGTGGTACAGCAATAGCTTCCCACTCATCGTAAGACAAAATAGGCGGAAAAGCGGCTACTAACTGAATAGTAGTCGCTTTGTTCTTTCTATGGGTTTCGACTTTAGCTAAACGCCTTTGAAAGTCTTTTAATACCTTAGCCATTATCGGTATGACCACAGTTAGGGTTAGGGTATTGTGCCCACGGTTGCCCCTGTAGCATGGTTTTAACCGTTACTGGTGCAGCAGGGGGTACGTAGTCGCTAAATGGGTGTAATGGGCTATTTAGCTTTTGTTCAAGCTTTGCAAACAAAGGTGTAATAAACACTTCTTCAATTTCATCACTAGAAGCATATAACGCCATGATGTGCATTAGATTATGCATTGCAACCAAACGTTCACTTGGTGAACCATGTGCAATATCCTGTGTAAATTTAAAACGTAAAAATTCATATTCTTCTCGGGTTGGCAGGTTCATTAGTGTTTCTCCAAAGCATTAATACGTTGTTCTAATTCATCAATCTGACGAATACCATTTAAAGCATTAATAGCTTCAATGATTTGTTTACCCACATCAGGCGCAACATTGCCATCAGCAATAGCTTGTAAAACTGACTGGGCTTGTTCGGTAACACTTGCTGTGGCATCTAATTCAAACTGGACTGTTTCAGTTTGAGCTTTAAGCGTTGGTGCAATACGGGAAAGGACTAAGCTAGCAGCTTGCATATCGCCCGAAAGAGCAGATTTAATAACGACTTTGGCAATATCATCTGCATCAGCTAGCAATGATTGATTTACTTTCATACGTTTATCAATAATCCCTTTTGGACGACCTTGTGGGTTAGGGGAGTTCATTCCCTTACGCCAATTTGGATTTCCTGCTGTTTTAGTCTTTGAATTTGTGGTCATTACAATTCCTTGATCTAAACTATTAATTATCAATTTCAAAGATCGACACGTTGGTCTTTTAAAATGAATGCTTGTTCTGCTTCATTTCTTGCTTGGCGAAGTTTTTTAATAACGTGAGATGGTTTACCCACTGCTTTTTCCACTTCTTTAAATACCAAGCCACCACGTTCACCCAGTAACGCTGCTGCATTCTTCATTACTTTTAAACGCTTAGCTAAAGCAGGGTTTTGAATTTCGTGAAGTTGACGTGTGTAATGTTGGACTTCAATGTCGGTTAAGCCCGATAGATATGACGGAGCACCTAAGATAGCTTGAAGTGTCTGTAAGTCTTTTTTCTGCTGTGCTTCTGCAATAAATGTATGACGTTTGTTGTCATTCATATTTTTAACATGTGAACGAATCTCTTTAGCCACAGGGTCATTAGCACCTGCTGTCAAAGGTGTGGTTAGTTCTTTCTCAATATGTGCAATGCTTTTACTTAGGTTTGCATTTGCAGAATCAATGGACTTAGTAATTTTAAGAAGCTTCTTATTTGCAAAGTCATCAGTTTGAATTAATTGAGCTGCTTCATTCCAAACTGGATTTCGTTTACTTGCTTCACGTGCTTTATGAATATCATTGATACCCTCATACGCTTCACTCAATGCTTGTGCAGCAATGTGAACGTAAGAAGCAGTTTCTTCATCATAGCCTTGAAGATGCTTGATATTATCAGGGTGTAGGGATGGTGTTACG
>NZ_DKIK01000098.1:0-34603 GCF_002454215.1 Acinetobacter sp. UBA6720 | reverse complement strand
ACAGAAAAACCTCTGTAGGCTGTATACATCAGTAGCCCAAGAGACAATAAAATTACACCCAAATCCCACATATTTTTTACTCCATCCTTAAAGAAAATATGTCTTGATGTGCTGTGATATTAATGGCGAATGATGTCAAATCTAGTTGAGTCACAGTACAATCAACCTGTACTGAAAGTACCCTATACGCATCCATAGACTGTCTATTTTCCATCATGACGAGATGTCTATGTGCACTCTGATCTGTGTACTATATTTATCCATCAGAGCATTAATATTTCAGCTTATGGGTCAGACTATAATGCATATAAACCCGCACATTGTTTGAAAATAATCATTGAGTAAGAAGAAAAATTGATTAATATCCATGCCCTAGTAAGACTGATCAAACTAATTGTATCAAGTTAAAGGTAAAATTTCGAAATCACACAAAATAATCAATTTTTATATTTTTCATTTAGTTAAAACATATTTTTACAGACTATCAAGCTGTTCGGCTTATACTGCTTTGACCCATCGAATCAAAACCACATTTACTTTCATCACTTGATCTATTTTGACCTCCTGTTGTATTTTTCATGTAAACCATTGGAGAAAAGCACGTTCACTTTCATTCGACATCGTGTTGCATCATTGCTCAGGGAAGCTCATGACACTCAAACAATTAAAAGCCTTTTTAGTCCTTGCACGTACGCTTAATTATGCCAATGCAGCCAATGAACTGTGTCTGAGCCAATCCGCTCTCAGCTTAAGCATTAAAACGCTAGAAGAAGAACTGGGTGGAAAACTGTTTAAACGCAACACGCGTCGGGTAGAAATCACCACTGAAGGTCAGTCCCTGATTCCCTATGCCAAAAAGCTTCTGGCCAACTGGGAAGATATGGAAAAAGATGTCAAACAGCGCTTTAAACTCAACCGTGGCACTTTAAATATTGCCTCAATGCCCTTTGCCACCCATGCGGTACTCCCCGCAGTGATGCATGATTTTTCACAATTACACCCCAACATCAGTTTTTCCATCCATGACATTACCAATGAAAAAATCATTGAAAAAGTTCAAGAAGGCATTTTTGAGATTGGTATTTGTTTTGAACCTAAACCCAACGATCAACTGATTTTCCAGCCCTTATTCAATGAAGACTTTTTGGCTCTGTTACCCAAACACCATGCCTTAGCCAAACAAAAAAGCGTGACATGGCTGGAACTCTGCTCTTACCCTTTTGTGACCTTACAAAACCCCTCGATTATTCGACATGTAATTGAGGAACAGTGTGCAGCGCATCAAGTGGTGTTGGATTTGAAAGTCGAATGCCACCAAATCAGTTCTCTATCTCACTTTGTTGCCTATGGCATGGGCGTCAGTGCGATTCCACGGCATTTTCAGAAATTCATTGATCTTGAAAAAAATGTGTTGATTGAAATTGACGACAACCAAACTCAACTGGCGGTGGGCATTATTTATAAAAAAGATTATGAACTGTCCAACATTTCAGCCCAATTTATTGAAACCACACTTTGGCATCATTTTTAAAGCCTCACTTTTATCCTTAAAGATGAATCTCTGTTCCTATTCCTTATGAATCAAATGCTTATAATGATTTAAATATTTAAGGCATTTTGTATTCTTCGCACCTAGTTCTCTCTTTTTCCTTCTTTAATATTAATGATTAATGAGTTTTTTTTATTACACATTAGAAAGATTCAATTTCTAAAAAAAGCAGTGCAATGCTAAAAAAATAACAAGCAAGGAAGATCAGGAAATAAAAGATGAATAAAGTCGTCGCAAATGCAGCCGAAGCATTGGCCGATGTGGTTGCCAATAATCAAACTATTGCCGTGGGTGGTTTTGGCCTCTGTGGTATTCCAGAAGCATTAATTGATGCCTTAAAAGATACAGGTGTCACAGGTTTAACCTGTATTTCAAATAATGCAGGTGTAGATGGCTTTGGTTTAGGTAAATTATTAGAAACCAAACAAATTAAAAAAATGATTGCGTCTTATGTTGGGGAAAACAAAGAGTTTGAGCGCCAGTATCTGAATGGTGAACTTGAAGTCGAGCTCACACCGCAAGGCACACTCGCAGAAAAACTACGTTCAGGTGGTGCAGGTATTCCTGCATTTTTCACCCAGACAGGTGTAGGCACTCTCATTGCCGAAGGCAAAGAAGTTCGTGACTTTGATGGTCGTCCACATATTTTAGAAATGTCTCTCACTGCGGACATTGCTTTAATCAAAGCCTACAAAGCCGATAAAGCGGGCAATTTGGTGTTCCGTAAAACCGCACGTAACTTTAACCCTGACTGTGCTATGGCAGGCAAATTCACCATTGCTGAAGTCGAACAAGTGGTTGAAATTGGTGAAATTGATCCAGATGACATCCATTTACCGGGGATCTACATCAACCGTGTGGTGCTGAATGCCACCCCAAAAAAGCAGATCGAACAACTGACCATTAAAGCAGAGGAAGCTTAATCATGGCTTGGACACGTAATGAAATGGCGCAGCGTGCTGCCCTTGAACTCGAAGATGGTTTTTATGTCAACTTAGGTATTGGCTTACCGACTTTAGTGGCCAATTATCTACCCGAAGGGATCAATGTTTGGTTGCAGTCAGAAAATGGCTTGCTCGGTATTGATGAATTTCCAACCCGTGATGCAGTCGATGCAGACTTGATTAATGCAGGAAAACAAACTGTCACCGCACGCAAAGGGGCTGCATTTTTCTCAAGCTCAGAATCCTTTGCCATGATTCGTGGTGGTCATGTCAATATTGCTATTTTAGGTGCAATGGAAGTCTCTGAAACGGGCGACTTGGCAAACTGGATGATTCCGGGTAAAAAAGTCAAAGGCATGGGCGGTGCAATGGACTTGGTCTCTGGTGTACAAAAAGTCGTGGTGCTCATGGAACACTGCGCCAAAGATGGCACGCCAAAAATTGTGCCTCAATGTACCCTACCACTCACGGGTAAAGCTGTCGTTAGCCGTATCATTACTGACTTAGGTGTGATGGATATCACTGCTGAAGGGGTGAAACTGGTTGAACTGGCACGCGATGTGAGCCTAGAACAAATCCAGAAAGCGACTGGCTTAGCACTGATAATCAATGGCTTTAAAGCCGCTTAAGTACAAAAACGACATCATTCAAAGCAGCTTCGGCTGCTTTGTTATTGGGATCAATCAAAAAAAGATTTTCAGTTAAAAAGAAGCTTCTTTATAGCCTTTAAATCCAACATAAAACCATCATTACCTTGACCAAGTCTATCTCCCGATATTCTCGAATTTACCGAATGATGACTCCTGCGCACATTTTTTAACTCAAATACCTGATGAAAAATTAATCCGCTCGGCTACTATATTTGCATTCCACATCCAGAGGTTCCCATGTCACAACAAGATTATGAAAATGGTTTAAAAGTTCGCACAGAAGTCATGGGCGAATCTTTTGTTAAACGTGCTCAAGACAATACTGTGCCTTTCACCCAACCTTTGCAGGACTGGATTAATGAACATGCTTGGGGCTCAACATGGCAACGTGAAGGTGTTTTACCACGTAAATATCGCTCGTTAATTACCATTGCATTTTTGACGGCACAAAAGAGTCCAACTGAGCTGAAAGGCCACGTTCGTGGTGCGCTAAATAACGGTGCAACGGTTGAAGAAATTCAAGAAGTCCTTCTGCACAGTTTGCCTTATTGCGGTGCACCTGCAACTCAAGAGGCGTTCCGCGCTGCACTGGAAGTGATTCAGGAATATCAAAGCAATTCATAAATAGACTAAGTGCCCATACAAAAGCGTTATATTGCAGTCGTATGGCGCAATTCATCTGGTTTGGCTATGCCGTATTTTTTGCCTAGCCAAACCATTTCCATTAAAAGGCTTTAGTCACACTCATGCCAACGCTAAAGTTTCGACCATCGGCAGGTTCAAAGAAACGACTATTGCTGTCATTCACAATCACTGAACCAACATAGTTACGGTCAAACAGGTTATCGACTCGGGCATAGCTGTTTACTTTCCAGTCACGGTTTACCCATAAGTAGCCGACATTTGCAGCCACAACGGTATAACTTGGTGCCGTATCTGAGTTGATATCATCGACATAAATTTTATCCATATAGCGCGCTTCTAAGCCTGCTTGAAAGCCTTGCTCAGGTTGCCATGCAATACGGGTAAACACTTGGTTTTTGGCAATTCCAGGAATCTTATTTCCTTTATCAATTGCTTTTGCATATGGAGTAGTTGGGTTATTTGGATTCGCTATTTCTGCTGTATAACTGTCAAATTCAGCATCAATATAACTAAAGCTCGATTGAATATTGAGCTCTTTCCAAATCGTTTGTTGCCATGAAAGCTCTAAACCTTGTCGCGTGGTTTGATCTGCATTACGAAAAGTCGCTCGACCATCTCTTGTTCCCGCTGTCACTATATCGTTTTTTGTATCTGTCTGGAAAACAGCGAAAGTGAAGAGTCCAAATGGATTCTGCGACTTTAGCCCCAGCTCATAGGTATCGCTACTTGCTGCTTTTAACGCAAAATTCATACCCGATTTCGAAGAATCAGTGTTATAAGCCATTTCGGTAAAGGTTGGCGTTTCAAAACCTTTGCCATAACTGGCATAGGCATAAAGTTCAGGTAAAATCTCCCAACCTAAAGCCACAGATGGCAATAATTTTTGATAATCCGTTGAACCACTGTCATCACCATTGCCAGCTACAATGTAATGGTCTTCCGACTCATAATGTACATTGCTATAGCGTAAGCCTGTATCAAGATGCCACGTGGGTAAAAACTGCCATGAAGCTTGCACATACGGATCTAAATTCCACAGGGTATTATTTTCATTACGGCGTAAATTACCTTTAACACCATAAGATTCTTTACCGTTTACCATTACAAAATTATTATAGCCTTGACGGTCTTCATCCATATTGTCTAAAGCAATACCAGCACTAAATGTAGTATTCGGTAATAATTCTTTACCTGTCCAACGGAAATCAGCACCATAATAATTACGCTCGAAATCAATCACAGCACCGGCATGAGTAGGTAGCTTCTGGGAGGTAGCTCCATTAGGAATTGCCTGATATTGAGTGACTTGGCGGTTGCCTAAATATGCCATGGCATAGAGTTCATTTTTATCATTAATCGGTTTAAACCAAGTCACACCTGTTTGAGTTTGTTCAATATCTTTGCGCGCGTTAAACCCCATATTTTTTACATAAGGAGCGATTTGTTTTGGGTTTGCTTGCCAATCCTTACGCTCTAACCCCATTGGGTCATCTGCATGGATTTTGACATAGTTGGTGACCCAGTTGATTTTACTGCCATCCTCTAAGTTCCACGTCAGTTTGGCGTTATTCAATACTTTTTGTGCTGCACTATGGTCTCGAAAACCATCGGTATCAAAATAAGAAGAACTAATCACATAAGCGGGTTGATTGGCCTGTTTGGAACCCCCTTGTAATTGGATATTGGCTTGTTGCTTATGGTGGCTGCCTGCATTGAGTCCCACTTGGATTGAGTCTTTCCCTTGTCCTTCTTTGCTCTCAGCCAAGATGGTTCCCCCTGATGAGTTGCCATATAAAGATGAAAATGGTCCTGTCAGTACTTCGATGTGATCTAAACTATTGAGGTCAATATTAGAACTTTGCCCTTGGCCATCAGGCATGGTCGCAGGAATACCATCGACATACATCCGAATGCCACGCACGCCAAAAGTCGAACGAGCGCCAAAGCCACGCATCGAAATTTGTAAGTCTTGCGCATAGTTTTCACGGTTATTGATTTGTAAGCCTGCAACCCCTTGTAGGACTTCGGATAAGTTTACATTGGCATTGTTTTGTACTGTAGCCGCTTGGACTTTTTGAATAGATGCAGAAGTCGATAACAACTCGCTATCGGTATGTACCGCTTGGACAGTGATAATAGGAAGTTTATATTCTGTCGTTTCTGCATAGGCATGCATCGTTTGTAAAATAACTGCAGTCAATAAGGCTTGTTTAAAAGGCGTATGCATCAAATAAGTTAATCGCACAATATTTCCTTGCTTGTTATTACCATAAAAATGGGAAGCCTATCATCTCGACAGGCTTCCCATACAATAAAACGTTTTAATCGGCTAAGCTATACGCAATCACATAATCGCCATGATCAGGCGACTGACGTGCCCCACCTGCGGAAATGACCACATATTGCTTGCCTGTTTTTGGAGAAATGTAGCTCATCGGTGTACCTTGGCTACCCACAGGTAAACGCGCTTTCCATACTTCTTCACCATTCGATGAATTGAAAGCACGTAAGTAGAAGTCTTGCGTTGCAGCAAAGAATACTAAACCACCTTGTGTCGCCATTGGGCCACCAATCGTTGGCATACCTATCGGCGCTTTTAAGCCCATTTTAATGCCCATTGGGCCAGTATCTTCAACCGTACCTAAAGGCACCTGCCAAGCCACTTGACGGGTTTTCATATCAATCGCCGTCATAGTTCCGAAAGGTGGTTTTTGGCATGGAATGCCCAGTACTGACATAAAGCGGTTTTTATTCACTTTATACGGTGTGCCTTTCATTGGCACTGCGCCCATACCTGTGTTGACCTTCTCTCCGCCACTGGCTTCAAGTTTTAAATCTTCAGGTGTTTGTTTAATCAGCTGAATCCACAGACCTAGGCGCATGTCGTTGACAAACATATAACGGTGCGTTGGGTCAAATGCGATACTGCCCCAGTTCATCCCACCCAGCGAACCCGGAAAACTTAAAGATACATCAGAACCTGGTGCTGTAAAGAGACCGTCATAGCGCATTGATTTAAAGTTAATCCGACACATCAACTGGTCAAATGGCGTTGCGCCCCACATGTCCGATTCAGTCAAAGTTTGATTGCCAATCTGTGGCATTTCAACTGAACGCGGCTGAGTTGCACTGTATTGCTCATCAGGGATATCTGCAGCTTTTACAGGTTGCTCAACCACTTTGGTTAAAGGCTTGCCTGTCACACGGTCAAGTACAAAGAACTGACCTGACTTGGTGCCAATGACGACAGCAGGTTTGGTTTGCCCATTTTGCATTGGAAAGTCGACCAAGCTTGGCTGCATGGGTAAATCGAAGTCCCAAAGGTCGTTGTGAACGGTTTGATAAACCCACTTCTCTTGACCTGTGGTTGCATCTAAAGCCAAAACGGAAGAATTGTACTTATGATCTACAGGTTGACGGTTTCCGCCCCAAACATCGACCGATGAACTCCCCATCGGTAAGAACACCGTGTTCATTTGCGGGTCGTAGGACATTGCCGCCCAAGAGTTAGCCGAACTACGTTTATAGATTTCACCCGGTTTGAGAACATAGTTTGGATTTGGGTTACGTGGATCAAAAGCCCAACGCAATTGCCCAGTAATCACGTCATAGGCACGAATCACACCACCCGGCATATCGGCTGCAAAGTTGTCAGCAATACGACTCCCGACAATGATGCTGGTGCCTGCAATGGTTGGCGCTGAGGTCACTTCAAAACGAGGCGCTTGCGTACCCGCACCTAGACCTTCCAGTAAGTTCACCGTTCCATCGACACCAAAGTCTTTGCAGCGTTCGCCTGTATCGGCATTGACTGCGATTAAACGACCATCAGGTGTATTGGTATAAACACGACGCGGACATGCAGTATTATTTGCCACCGCAGTCACCGCACTTGCACCTGCTAAAGTCGGTTGTACCAAGGCTTGAGTCGAGTCAAAGTAACCCACACCACGGCAACGCTCCCAAGCATCCGCTTTAGAGTTCACTTCAGCTTTCCAGATTTGTTTACCTGTGTCTGCATCTAAAGCAATAATGTTGTTATGCGGTGTACATAAAAAGACTTTATCACCGACCTGCAAAGGCGTGAGCTGGTCTTCTGCGCCATTACCCGTACCTGTAGTCATATCGCCTGTTTGAAAGCGCCATGCTTCTTTTAACTTAGACACATTATTACGGTTAATCTGATCCAGTGCGGCAAAACGACTTCCGCCAGCATCATTACCATAGTACGACCAATTCACTTGTTGGGTTTGAGCCGTTACAGGCACTAGAGGGAGCTCTTCACCACTGGCTTTGACTGTAGGATGTGGAATAAACATGCCATATAAACCACCCAGCATACCTAACACCGTCAAACCACCTAAGGCATAAGCAGGTGCTGAAGGCGCAATTTGAAATTGGTACTTACGAATAGCAGGTAAAGTAAAACACAGTGCGGCAAATAAACCCGCAGGAAACATTAACCGTGAATGGAGTGCCCAAAAATCCCAACCTGCATCAAACAGTGCCCAGACCACGGTTCCAAGAAAAACCAAGGCAAAGACCCAAACACCCAATGCTTTTTTTCTAAAAATAAAGATTGCGGAAATGGTGGTTAATACGCCTGCAATCAGGAAGTACCATGAACCTCCTAGACTAATCAGTTTTCCACCACCGATTAAATAAAATAAGCCAGTCAGCAATAAAGCCAAGCCTAATATAAAGCACCATATTTTAAATATGGGTTGAGATTGCGCTTCGGACATACGTTTTACTCCAAATGCTGTGTTTTAAATGATCTCTCCTACTTTGTTCTGAGCATCATTCACACCACATCCAAACTTTTGAGCCACCACAATTGGTTTGCTTCAGCAACGAAAAAAAGAGCATTTAAATTCAGCAATCACATCACTGATATTTTAAACACTCTTTCACTTCAAATACGATTAAAAATTCACCTTAACGCTAAGGCCAGCCACCCATGCGTCATCCACTTCTTTCACCCCAGAAGGTTGATAGATATATTGCAAGTTGGGTCTGAGCATTACCGTAGGAGACCATTGATAGGTATAGTTCAACTCGACATTGAGTTCGTCATGTTGAATTGGGACATAATCGCTGGCAAGCGCGTCATAACTGGTATAACCACGGCCTTCGTTGGTGGCGATTTGTTTATCCTTCACACGGTCATTTACCACATAATTAGCTAAACCAAAGCCAATCGAATCATTAGGGCGACTGTCAAAAGGACCTTTGTACCAAAGTGCCAACTGCTGCGTACTTTCTACAGCGGTCGTGTCTCGGTCATTGATGACCCCATTAAAACTGATATATAAACCACGTTTAGGATCAGCCCCATGTTGGGTCAGTTGTTGTTGAGCATTCAACCAAAAACTATATTTGCCATCGTGGATTTCTCCTGATGTGCCCACATCTTTAGCTTCTGCTGTGGAATACAGTGCGCCGAGTTTATATTCACCCGGTAAACCACTAAATGTGGCAAGTTTAGGTTTCCATGCCAGTTCAACTGGAATGGTCGCCCCTTCGACATTGTCCATATCGAGGTTAAAACCATCACTGTCCGAATCTGTTTTGACATTGTCTGGGTTGACTTCATAGACACCAACACCAAGTGACCAGTCTGGTGCAAATTGGTATTTAACATTGGTGCCCCATAAGCTGACAGGCCAGTTATACCAAATCGAACCGATGGATTTTCCTAACTGTCCACCACACAAAAGTAAGTTCTGAAACTCACATTGCGAGCTGTTAAAGTCATCGGACATGCCCATACGACCAATCTTAAATTGGACACGGTTATCGTCAAATCCTGTTTTAATCCATGCTTGGGTTAAGCGCCAGATCTTGCCACGCCCATAAATTTCTTGAGTATTCCCCAAGGTGCTGGCACGTGGATCTTTAATTCGCGCTAAAGTTAATGAATTACCATCACGTTTGGTAATCATTAAGCCTGCTGTGGTATTTTCCCAACCTGCAATTTTGTTTAAATCAAAATTGGCACCTAAGGTCAACTGTACAGCATTGTCAAAACTTCGGTCATCGTTATAACCACCAGCCAAATTGGTCGCTGCTTGGCTCATAATCGAAGCTGTAAATTTATAACCTTGATCTTCCAGTTGCTTCCGTTCACCGTTCCAATCGCCGAATAACCATTGACGGTCTGCCGAGTAAAATTCATTGGCTGACGCCAATTGGCAAGTTAAAAGCGCCAAAGATAATGTGCCTAGTTTTAAGAGTTGTTGCATAACCAAACATCCTTTTTTGTGAGGAAAGCTCAACCGAGCTTTCCATGCGGTTTTTATTATTTAATGCGAACAGCTGGACTCAATTCAGAGGTCGCACCCAAGTGGTCTGTGACATTGGCGGTGACATTAGCCACACCACTTGCCACTTTCCATGTTGCTTGACCATGACCTTGTGCATCGGTTGTCACCACTTGAGTACCTAAATACTGCTCTGCTTCTTGACTACTCGCTTGACGATTGGCAAACAATTCAACCTGATAGCGTTGATTTGGTTGTGCTTGTACTTCAGCCATAACCTGACCCTTGCTATAACTCAAACGTGGCGCTTGGATATTTTGGTTGGGTATCGCATTACAGCCCTGTTCATTTGGCTGGCTACAGGTTTTTTGCAGTTTCGCTGCTTCAATGACTACGCCACCCCCACGAGAACCGACAAAGCCAGCATGTTCTAGCGCAGGCACAGCAAACACAATGGCACCTAAACGTTGATTGGGTACACACGAACCACCCGCTTCACAGCGTTTAATATCTTTGCCATTGTCCCAAATTAAGTTTTTGGTCAAGGTTGTGCGGGCATTGGCATCTTTTTCTGAACGTATTGCTATGCCAAGACGGTTAGCATGGACTTTATTACTGTCAAAAATGTTGCCATCACCGGTGAGGTTAAAACCTATTGAGTTGTTGGTCAGTTCGTTATAAGCGATGTAATTGCGCTTACCCCAGTTGATTTGCAAACCATCAGAGTAATTTTCAAATTTATTCCCGACCACCGCATTATCATTGCCCCACAGGATTTCAATCCCTTGTGACGGTTCTGGATTGGCTTTGGTTGAAGTAAATAGGTTATTAGCGACAAGGTTAAATGCCGCGCCACGAGTGAGTTCAAGACCATCGCCATTATCTACAAATAAGTTATTTAAAACTTTGTTGTTATTGGTGGTGGTTGAGGTTGGATTGCCCTTACCATCATCACCCGTCAACATCACGCCTGAACCACCGTAGTTATTACTGATACGGTTATGTTGAATCAAGTTATTGCTTGAACGGTTCACCAAAACACCAATACAAAAACGGTGAATATCGAGACCTTTTAAGGTCACGCCATTCACATCTTGCAGAACTAGACCTGGTAAAGTCATGGTACGGACATTGGTGCCATACTGTTCAGGGTTTGCCCCCGGGCAGGCTTTAGCGCCCTCACCTTTAATATAGTTTGAACCATCAATCGCAATAAACTCGCCTGTTTTATCCCACTGCGTCCCAATGATCTTCACTGAAGACTTAATTGGCGGTAAAGGCTGATTTAGTTTAATGGTATAAGGTGCCTTACCCACAGCTTGGATGTGAATTTCATTTTCTTGCGCCGTATTGGCATTCGATTGTTCAATTGCCCAACGCAGTGAACCTTTTGCACTATCATCCTGATAACGATCCACAATATAAGTTTCTGCACTGGCCAAACCTGATGCCGCTAAACTCAAAACCAATGTGGTCAAACGTAAAGTTGATGGTTTCATATTTTAAATCCTTTTCTATCCTTGAACATGAATAACGCAGTGCATTAAGGGGTTGGTTGTACAGTTTTCAGCAACTGTTTGAGTTGAGTCACATCAATTTGACCCGGTGCAGAAGCTTCACCAATCATACCGAAACTTAGGCTGCCACCCATGTTGGCAGTCGCCACACGTGAAATGGTGCCCAACTGTCCCATCGACATGGTCAGTAGTGGTTTTTGACTTTTTTGGCTGACGGCCAAGGTGGCATTCATGAGGGTAAAGACATCTTGTTTTGACTTTGGCATTACCGCAATTTTCAAAATGTCGGCACCCATCTGATCTTGTTTTAGCAGACGGTTTTCAATGTCTTGTTGCTCAGGTGTTTTTGCAAAATCATGATTCGACATGATCACCAACACCTTCTTGTCATGCGCCAATTTGGTTAATTTCGCCACACTGCCTGCATCACGGAACATTTCAATATCCAGCAATTGCATAAATGGCTTTTTCAGGTATTCACGATAAATTTTTTCATAGTCTTGGTCAGACACTGTCATTTTTCCGCCTTCGTTATGGGTACGAATGGTAGCGATTAACGGTTTGTCTTTTAAAATTTGATTCAACTGCTGACCCAGTGCGATCACTTTTTTAGTGTCGGCAGAAAATTCCAATAAGTCGATACGAAACTCAGCCACATCTGCGTTTGGATTACTGGCAATCACTTTTGCTTGGGCAATCGCTTGTTCAGCCGTTTTTGCGGTAATCGGCACAATGGTTTTGACAGGTAAGTCACCAATATTGAGGTTTTTCACCACATAGTGTTGTACGCTTGATTGAGCGACTTCCGCTGCAAATGCTGGCATTGCTGCTAAAACAGCACTGCTAAAACAAAGTTGCATCGCAATTTTTTTGATTTTCATCATTACATTTCCTTGTATTTACAAACTATTGCCTGACTTCTGTCATCAATGGCAAATATACGTGGGATGAACGAAATGGGTCATACCATCACCACGTATAAACTTTTATCTTTAGAATTAGTTCAAGATGTCTCGCACTAAATCTTGGAAAATTTAGATATCCAAAAAGACCGTTTCGTCTTCTCCTTGAATACGAATATCAAAGCGATACACCACTTCACCATCACGCTGTTCACGTTTTGCAATAAGGGTTTGACGACGAGGTGCCCACTCAATGCCTTTCAGCACAGGATCTTGTGCATTGGCTTCCGCTTCATCTTCAAAATAGACACGGGTGTTCAAACCGATGTTGATACCGCGTGCGAAAATGATCAGTGCAATATGCGGTGCTTGAGTTGTGCCTTTACGTCCCGGAACAGCACCCGGTTTAATGGTATTAAAACTCCAAAAACCAGTTTCAAAGTCTGCCCCTGTACGTCCCCAACCGAGGAAGTTTGGATCGACCGCTTTGCCCTGAATATCCGCCACACTTGGATACACGCCGTTGGCATCTGCCTGCCAAATTTCAATCAATACATCGCGTAACGGCAAACCTAGACCGTCGAATACTTGACCCTCTAAGCGAATACGTTCACCTAAGGTTTTTTCTTGAACCAACTGATTGTTAAAGTTGTTTTCAAAAACTTCGATGTTGGCTTGTTGGGGCAACAAACCAATGTGTACGTATGGCCCACCTGTTTGAGATGGCGTTTCATGCAATTCTTGAAAGTTCCAATGGTTCATGTTGCTCTCCCTGAATTAAGTCAAATCATTTTCGAAATATGTCGCACGACGACCACGTAAAGTGATGTCAAAGCGGTAACAACGGCTGTCTGCTTCAATGAAGTTGCTCTTATCCTCAAGAGCAATCAGCGCGCGACGTTGTTCTTCCGAAGGAATGGTTTTAATAATCGGACACGAATCAATCAGCGTATCGCCTTCAAAATAGAACTGAGAAATAAGACGCTGCGCCCAACCATCGGCAAGCAAAGAGAAATGGATATGAGCAGGACGCCATTCATTAATACGGTTACGCCAAGGATAAGGACCCGGTTTAATGGTACGGAACACAAAATAGCCATTGGCATCCGTCATCATGCGGCCACAGCCTCCAAAGTTCGGGTCCATTGCACCAATAAACTGATCATTTGGATGACGATAACGACCAGAAGCGTTGGCTTGCCACACTTCAAGCAAGGCATTTTTAACTGGACGCCCAAACTGATCACGGACATAACCATGCACAATAATGCGCTCACCAATCGGCAAACCTTCTTTGGCATAGTTCAAAATCAAATCGTTATCTTTAGGCCCAAACTGCTCCGCACTAAACTGTGGTGAAGTCACTTCAGTTAACGTTTCTGCAATCGAAATCAACGCATTTTTGGGCGAGCGTAATACACTGGTTTTATAGCCGGGTGCATATGCTGGCGGGTGATCTTCGGTATTGCGTTGTGCATAAGCACCTAAAATAAGTTGCGACATGTGACGTCCCTCTTAATCTTGTTCCATTACTCTTGATTCATTTGTTCTTGGCTAAGCTGCTGTTCGCTCAGCTTTTGCGGGGCAATGCCCAAATCTGCAAAAACCTCTTCTGCCATGTGCATGGCTGCATTGGCTGCGGGCAAACCGGCATACAGTGAACAGTGCAAAATCAACTCTTTTAAGTCGTCCTTGGTCACACCATTGTTAAAACAAGCACGTAAATGCATACGCAGTTCGTCTTCACGGCCCAGTGCCAATAACACCGCAATGGTGACTAAGCTACGGGTATGGCGTGGCATGCCTGGTCTAGACCAGACTTCGCCCCACGCAAAACGACTGATAAAGTTTTGAAAGTCAGCATTAAAATCATTCAAGTTCTCAAGTGAACGACCGACATGCTTTTCACCCAGCACTTCAGTGCGTACAGTGATTCCTTGTTCATAACGTTGTTCATCATTCATGGGAGAAACCTCAATTAGGTCGCATCGGTATGTGCGACCAGTGATTTAACAAAAATAGCGACTGCTGCTGCTGTTGCTGGAATTAACAGCAGACTTAAAATGGCAGTAAACGACCAGTCATTGCCCAGTAGAACTGCGCCGATCCATGCACCAAATACCGCACCGAAACGACCAATCCCAGACATCCATGCCACACCTGTTGCACGGCATTGGGTTGGGTAAAAACGAGCACTCAGCGCTGGCATTGCCGACTGTGCACCATTAATTGCGACACCTGCGCAAAGCACTAAAATGGCAAGTAGGGTTGGATTTGCTAAGCTCTGACCAACGACAAAAGCAAAGATCCCCGCGACAAAGTAGAAGCCTGCAATAATGCGGTTCGGGTTGAAACGGTCCATTGCCCAGCCAATAAATAAAGCACTGAGTACACCGCCAAACTGGAATAAACCACCAATAAATGCAGCACGTTCCATGGTTGCGCCAGTTTCACGCATTAAGGTTGGTAACCAACTGGTGAGTAGATAAATCATCACCAAACCCATGAAATAGGTCAGCCACAATAAAACCGTGCCTTTGACATATTTCTGAGAGAACAGCATGCCAAACACACCTTTCTTCTCGGCACCTTCGGTTTTTTCTTCAGGTACATGAAACTCAGTGACACTCTGTACTTGCGTCGGTGCAATACGCGTCAAAATTTTACGAACTTTTTCGGGGTCACGACCTTTCACAATCAAGAAACGATAGGATTCTGGCAGGAAGAAAATCACCAAGATCATCAAGATCAGTGGTGACCAACCGCCCAGTAAAAATAAGCTGTGCCAACCAAAGGTTGGGATCAACCAACTGCTGATGAAGCCACCTGTCGCCATACCTAAGTTGTAACCACAGAACATACAGGTCACGAGTAACGAACGTGAACGCTGCGGGCAATATTCAGAAAATAGCGTGGTTGCATTCGGCATTGCAGCACCCAAACCAATACCCGTTAAAAAGCGCAAGACCACCAAGGTATTTAAGTCAGACGCATAGGCTGATGCCAAAGTAAAGCCACCAAAAATCAGCATCGAAACACTTAAAACAATCTTTCGCCCAAAGCGGTCAGCGGTTGGACCAGACACCAAAGCGCCAATAATCATGCCACCTAAAGCCGCACTCATGACTGGCCCTAATTGCGAGCGGTCTATCCCCCAGTCTTGTGCCAAGGCTGGAGCAATAAAACCCATTGCCGCAGTATCAATACCGTCAACAAAAACAATGAGAAAACATACAATTGCGATCAACCACTGATATTTGCTAATCGGTGCATCATTAATCAGTGCTTGTGCGTCTATACTCGTTTTTTGAGTAGCGTATTCCTGAGACGCCATACCTGCCTCCTTGGGCTGAAAGTCCTTTTAAAAATCCTTAAACTATTGAATCGTTCCAATAAACTGAGTCAGGGTTTGGTTAAACAGCTCAGGTTGTTCAATATTGGAAAGATGTGATGCGTCAATCACCGCGAGTTCACTCTTTTGAATTTGTTGTTGCATAAAAACGCCATCTGCCACTGTCGTGACTGGGTCAAATGCACCCGCAATCACTAAAGTTGGAATCTGAATCTGCTGAATTTCTGTGCTCAAATCAGCCTTAGCCAATGCTCGGCAAGATTCTGCATAACCCAATGCTGGCGTAGTCGCTAAAGACTGAATGGTACGCTGAGCCAAAGCATCGTGTTGATAATCAAACTGCTCGCTGAACCAGCGTGTATGCGTAGTCGCAACCAAATCTGCTAAGCCATTGGCTGTCACAGCATCTGCACGAGCATTCCAACCTTCTTCAGTCCAAATTTTGGCTGCTGAGTTCGCCACAGTGATACTATGAAAACGATCTGCATGGTGAATACCGAGCCACAAAGCCGTCATACCGCCCATTGAGATCCCGCAAAAATGCGCTTTTCCAATGTTTAAACCATCAAGAATATCAATCACATCTTCTGCAAGGTTTTGTACAGTAGTCTGCTCAATCACATCACTTTGCCCATGACCACGCGTGTCATAAGTCACCACTTTGAACTGCTGTTCGAAGGCAGCAACTTGTGGCTGCCACATGCCTTTATCGGTACCCAATGAGTTTGAAAATACAATCACAGGTGCATGGTCTTGCCCACTGATTGCCACGGATAAAGTCTTGCCTTGACGATTGGTCATCGTGATATTCACTTTGCCTCTCCTTTTGCTTCTTGCAACACCGCATCAATCTGGTCTTGAATATTGCCGAGATATGACGCGGGGTTAAAAATTTCTGAAATCAGGGCTACGCTGAATAAGTTTTTAACTTGATCCAATTCAGCAATCACATCTCTTAAGTGCACACCTTTTGCAACAGCTGTTTTACATGCGTCCTCTACCAGATGATGAGCTTGTAAACGTCCGATGTGTGGTGCCAAAGCCATCATCACCGCTTCCGCCATAATTAAGCCTTGCGTACATTCCAAATTGCGTTGCATATTTTCAACATTGACTTGCATCTCCTGTAACACATCCAAAGTCCGCTCTAAAGCACCAGCACAGAGTTGGAAAATTTCAGGTAATGCCAACCATTCTGCATGCCATCCACCTAAACTACGCTCATGTTCCTGCACCATGCTTTGGTACAAACTCGACATCAGCACAGGCACACGATTGGCTGCTGCTAATACGGATGCCGCAGCAACAGGATTACGCTTATGTGGCATGGTTGATGAGCCACCACGCCCTTTCGCTGCTGGCTCAAATACTTCTGCAATTTCAGTTTGCATCATCAAAGACCAGTCACGTGCCATTTTGCCCAAACTACCTGTCGCTATTGCGAGAACACTCGCCACTTCGACAATACGGTCGCGCTCACCATGCCAAGTACAGCTTGGAACAGAAAGTTGTAACTGTGCTGCAAATGCTTGCACAACTTCTGTGCCTTGATTTTGCAAAGATGCCAATGAACCCACTGCACCGCCTAATTGCGCAGTGAACACACGTGATTTCATGGCTTCAATACGGGTCAAATCACGATGAAAAGCCGAAGCCCAACGCGCTAATTTATGACCCAACGTAATGGGTAGACCCTGCTGTAACCACGTGCGCCCAATCATCACTTGTGAGCGATATTGTTCAGCTTGGGTCAATGCAGTGCGGTAACATTGTTGAATTAAAGATTCCACCTGTTGTAGCGAAGCACGACATTGCAAAATACAGGCAGTGTCTAAAATGTCTTGACTGGTTGCGCCCCAATGCACATAACGCGCAGCATCTTCATCATTTTGTTTCACAATTGCAGTCAATTGCTTCACAAAAGGAATCGCGATATTGCCCGCCAAGCCTGTAGCAAGAGCTAAAGCATCAAAATCAATCTGATCAATCGCAGTCTGGGCAACTTGGGAAATTGCTGTTGCTGCAGATTCTGGAATGACACCGACCTGAGCCTGCGATTGTGCCAGGGCAACTTCAGCCTCAATCATGTATGACACCAACGCGCGATCACTGAAAATTTCAGTCACCTCATTTTGGTAAAATAAGCTGGCATATAACTGGCTCATGATCGCTATCCTTAACTCTGCTTTAAACGCGCTGAATAATCATTGCAATCCCTTGACCGACACCAATACACATCGAACACAAGGCATAGGTTCCACCCGTTTGTTCTAACTGGTTTAAAGCCGTGGTGACTAAACGCGCACCCGATGCACCGAGTGGATGACCGATGGCAATTGCACCACCGTTTGGATTCACTTGAGTGGTGTCATCTGCTAAACCAAGATCACGCGTGACTGCCAGTGCTTGTGCTGCAAAGGCTTCATTTAGTTCAATCACATCCATCTGCTCTAATGTCAGATTGGCTTGTTTGAGTAATTTTTTGATGGCAGGCGCAGGTGCAAAGCCCATGATGCGTGGTTCTACTCCCACAGCCGTAGACGCAATGATTTTGGCACGTGGTTTAAGTTGGTACAGCTCAACCGCTTGTTCCGAAGCAATCAGTACAGCAGCCGCACCGTCATTGATGCCTGAAGCATTCCCCGCAGTGACGGTGCCTTCTGCTGTGACGACTGGCTTGAGTTTTGCCAAACCTTCGAGTGTGGTCGAGGCACGTGGATGTTCATCCGTGTCGACCACAATTGGATCACCCTTACGCTGTGCAATACTCACAGGGATGATCTCATGTTTAAAAAAGCCTTGAGCTTGCGCGGTTGCGGTGCGCTGTTGACTCGTCAAGGCAAACTGGTCTTGATCTGCACGATCAATATTAAATTGTTGTGCCACGTTCTCCGCGGTTTGCGGCATGGTGTCTACACCATACATCGCTTTCAGCTTAGGATTGATAAAACGCCAGCCCATGGTGGTGTCTTCAATCTTTTGGCTACGACCATACGCGGTTTCTGATTTACCCATGACAAAGGGTGCACGAGACATGCTTTCCACGCCACCGGCAATGATCAGATCGGCTTCACCTGCTTTAATCGCACGGGTTGCCATCGCAATTGCATCGAGTGATGAGCCACATAAACGATTCACAGTCGTGGCAGGAACTTCAACGGGTAAGCCAGCAAGGAGTGCTGACATACGACCGACATTACGGTTGTCTTCACCCGCTTGGTTGGCGCAGCCGTAGATCACGTCATCGACTTGAGTCCAATCTACTGTTGGATTGCGTTGCATCAAGGCTTGAATTGGCACTGCACCCAAGTCATCGGCACGCACTGGAGCGAGTCCACCTGCATAACGTCCGAATGGAGTACGGATGGCATCAATAATGTAAGCGTTTTTCATATTTCATTTTCCCTTGGAATCCCCCTTAATCCCCCTTTACTCAAGGGGGAAACTCCTCCCTTTTTAAAGGGAGGTCGGGAGGGATTAATTATCCTTGCGTCGCATCCACCAACGGAGCACCCGTCATGGCCTGCAATTCTGCAAAGCTTAAACCGTCGACTTTCTCAATCACTTTTAAACCCTCTGCGGTGACATCAATCACACACAGGTCGGTGTAAATACGATCGACACACTTCAAACCTGTCGCTGGATAGCTCAGTTCAGCCACGATCTTCGGTTCACCTTGTTTGGTCACATGGTCGGTGGTGATAAAGACTTTCTTGGCACCGACCGCTAAGTCCATTGCACCGCCAACCGCAGGAATCGCATCAGGTGCACCAGTATGCCAATTGGCCAAGTCGCCATTGGCTGCGACTTGAAAGGCACCGAGGACTGCAATATCTAAGTGACCACCACGCATCATGGCAAAAGAATCCCCATGATGGAAAAAGGCACCGCCTTGCAGCATGGTCACATATTCTTTACCCGCGTTGATCAACTCAGGATCTTCTTCACCTGCGGCTGGCGGTGGACCAAAAGCCAACAGTCCATTTTCAGAATGTAAGAACACGTCTTTGTCTGACGGTAGATAACTGGCAATCTTGGTCGGTAAGCCAATACCTAAGTTGACATAGGCACCATCGGGAATGTCTTGTGCCACACGTTCTGCAATTTGGTTACGGCTGAGTTTTTGATAGCTCATGATGTTCTCCCGATTACACAGCAACAGGTTCAGGTTGAACCTGCACCACGTGTTGAACAAAAATACCTGCGGTGATGATGTGTTCAGGGTCTAAAGCCCCTAAGTCCACCACTTCAGAGACTTGGGCAATGGTCACGCCTGCGGCCATGGCCATAATCGGGCCGAAGTTACGTGCCGATTTACGGTAGACCAAGTTACCCCAACGGTCGCCTTGCTGAGCTTTAATCAGAGCAAAATCGGCTTTGATTGGATATTCCAGTACATAATCTTTACCTTCGATGTGACGGGTTTCTTTGCCTTCGGCCAATAAAGTACCGTAGCCTGTAGGCGTGAAGACTGCACCCAGTCCCATACCTGCGGCTTGAATACGACAGGCCAAGTTACCTTGAGGCACCAGCTCCAATTCGATTTTGCCTGCACGATAGAGTTCATCGAAGACCCAAGAGTCGGACTGACGCGGGAACGAACAAATGACTTTTTTCACAGCACCCGCTTTGAGGAGCTTGGCTAACCCATAGTCGCCATTGCCAGCATTGTTACTGACGATAGTGAGGTCTTTAATGCCGAGTTGAATCAAGCCATCAATCAGTTCAGCAGGTTGTCCTGCTGTACCAAAACCACCAATCATGATGGTTGAGCCGTCGGTGATTTGGGAGAGCACTTCCGCGAGGGATGCCGCACTTTTATCTATCATTAGATAACTCCATTGTGCATCATGCAAATTTGAAAAGGCGCGGAAAACTAACCTATACTCATGGGCTACTTTATTTTCGACAAGATTCCCTAGTCTTTTAGTTAGATTTCCTTATCTGCTCATTTTTTATAATTTAGTGATTTTCGACTAGATAGTGAGCATAGGTTTTGTTCGATCATCGAACAATTTATATACATATCGAACAAAACCTGATTATTTCACTCTGATTTCACGCTATAGTAAAAATAGACAAAGGATAAAAATGGATAGGGATACCGAAATGCATGAAGAAAAAGAACGAATAGAAAGGCGAATACATAATCACAATAATAAGAAAACCATTCGACATGAAGACTTTGTTGCAGGGATCAGTAAAGGTATGGCTATTCTCGATAGCTTTGGTACTGACCGACATCGTTTAAATATCACTATGGCAGCGGAACGTACAGGCATGACCCGTGCCGCAGCACGACGCCATTTACTCACTCTTGAATATTTAGGCTACTTAGAGTCTGATGGTCATTATTTTTATTTAACTCCTAAAATTCTCAAATTTTCAGGCGCTTATTTAGGTGGAGCACAACTTCCCAAAATTTCTCAACCTCTACTGAACCTGCTGACCAATCAAACCTCACTCATTTTTTCCGTGATGGTTTTAGACGGCTATGAAGCCATTACTATTGCACGTAGCGCCGCACATCAACAAACAGATCGTGTCAATCCTTATGGCCTACATTTGGGCAATCGTCTACCTGCACATGCCACATCAGCAGGTAAAATTTTATTGGCCTATCTCGACGATCAGGAACAGTGTGAATGGCTGAATCAATATCCGCTACAACGCCTCACCAAATACACCCATACCAATAATGAAACGTTTCTGGCCTTATTGCATGAAATTCGAGAGCAAGGTTGGTGTTATTCATGTGAAGAACATGAATTGGGCGTACATGCACTTGCCGTTCCGATTTATGGGCAACAGTTAAAAGTCGTTGCAGCCTTAAATATTGTTTCCCCTACCATGCGAACAACCAAAGAATATTTGATTCAACACATACTGCCTTTGCTACAAGAAACTGCGCGCGAACTACGTAATATTCTTTGATGCTCAAAAAAAATAACGGCACTTGTCACTCACAGACCTGTGATTCAGTTGAGATGAACTCGAACAGATTTCAGTAAATGACCTCTTTAGCCTTAGCTTACATTTAAGGATTTACGTATAAACTCAAAATCGTTCTATAGGTCTGAGCATTCGGTCGAAACTTTTCAGACTGTTCAGGTGAGGTCATAGTCACAAGGTATTGCCCGACCGCTGGAAAAGGCAAAGTAACCTCACCTGAACCATTGGTCTGCAACTGAGTCACTTTTTCAGCCTCTCCCAATGTGGTGATTTGCTTTTCTAGTGTTACCTGAAAACCTGACGCAGGTTTATTTCCCAAGTTTAATTTTATTGTGAATGGTTTTTTTAATGAAATTTGATTTGGATGACTTGAAAATACCAAACTTAAACCTTGTTGGGTATACTCTTGCTTCAGCTCACTCTGCTGTTGCTTAGAAAAATAACTCAGCAACTGATCAAAACGTTGCACAGTAAACTGCTGGCTTTTCGCTTGTACTTCACTTGGGGTAACAAAATGACGTTCAGTCAGTGGTGATAAACCTTCAGTTTTTGCATCTAATACCCGCAACCAACGTTGGCCAACTTTTGCATATTTAAGCTCACCTGTTCGGAGCCCTGTAACTGTATAAGTTCCTGCTTGATCCGTTTTCACATCAGCCAAACTTAAAACTTTACTATGACTCAATGTTAATTCTTGAGTTTCACCCTTTGGTGTAAGCACTTTAAAATTAAAGCCTTTAATGGCTACTTCTGAGTCAAAAGCTTGCTCTGCAAATCCTGCCAAAACTGCAGTGTTGCCACCTTCTACCACATAACTGCTTGGCGCAACAAAAGGTGCATGTGCCCAACTATTTACGACCAAGATACTCAGTAAGCAAGTCAAACCTATTTTTTTCATCGTTGAATATTCCATTGATGTATCGTTGTCCATCGTCAACCTAATTAGTTTTACCTTTAAGCCACTCATACATGACTTAAAGGTATGGCTGGTTTATTGGGCTGAGGCTTGCCCTACTTTTTTCGCATACTGTTTAATATCGTTTGCTTGAATGGTGGTTTTACCTTTTGCAATCGCTTTGAATTGCTGTCCAGCAATCTCCTGCATTTGAGTCGTACCTGTCGCTAAATTACGGTCAAAACGCTGCATAAACTCATCGACATATTCTTGTTCAGTCACGATCAAATCTTGATTGCTGTCCGTCTCAAAAAATTGTTTATCGCGTGCGGTTAGATAGTCGCCTAAAGTTACATAATTTTTACCCTGTCCATATTGCGCGATAAACTCAGCCACATTGCTTGGCATCGGCATCGAAATAGGTAACTTGGCACGAAAACCATCATGTGTTCCTATACTTCCTCCTGCCAACTGAGCATCTTCTGCATTAATCAAACCGTCTTGATTCAGATCAAAGCCATCAAAAGTCTTTTCACCAGAGGCTTGGAACTCTTTTAACGTTAACTTTTGATCTTTGCTTTTATCTAAAATACCGTAACGAACATGTGCCTGTTTTAAAGACATCTCACGGCGTTGCTTGAGTACGGGGTCTAAACGTGTCTGTTCAAATTGGGCAAACTGTTCAGCTGTCACCTTTTTATTATTGCTAAAAAGTGCAGCATAATCTTGTATATATTGTTGTGTCACTTCGGAAGCATTGGGTTGCTTATTTTCTGGATGATAGAGCGCATGAATAGCATAAGCTTGTTGATATACATCTGTTTGCGCTGTTTTATCTGCTGCTAAAATACTCACTGAAGCGCTGAGCATCGCGATACCCATTACCCATGTAGACATGATTTTCATGATGATTTCATTTCCTGAAAGTTAAGTTTGCTGGATGGAATACCTGTTCTATCTAGCTTTGAAATTTAGTATTTAAATTCAACACTTGCGACAATATTTCGACCTGATTCGGCTGCGCGATCTATTAAACTGGCTTGATTCGTTCCTGTGATGGTGCCAACTGCGGAGTAATCCCAATAGGTCTTATCAAAGATGTTGTTAAAAGCTACATTCACTTTGGTGAACTTATTGATATTCCAGTAAGCAGATAAGTCAAAAATGGTGTAGCCAGCAACACGTTGGTACTCAACATCATCTTGATAAGTCGTGACATCTTTGGACGCAATTTTGTCCCCGACTGCTGTTGCAGTTAGACCTAAACCAAAGACTTTATTGGGGTTATCATAAGCAAAAGTTAAACTTCCCTTTTCAGGTTGAACCGAGTTCACACCAGTTTTCAAACCATCTTTATTTTTCGCAGTTCCCTTCGTTTTTCCAGCTACTAATGCCAAACTAAATCCATCTGAGTTTGAAATAAATTGACCTAGATCTATGCGCGTAGACAGCTCCCCCCCCCAAATTGTGGCATTGGCTAAGTTTTCTGCACGGTAATAACCATTAGTATACTGTGCTGTATAGCCATAATTATAATAATCAATAAAGTCGCTATACTTCGTATAAAAGCCTGTGATATCAAACTTTATACCGTCAATTGAAGTATTTCTCAGTCCAATTTCAAACGCATCACTGGTTTCTTTATCTAAGTTTGAATTACCAATCACGATATAGCTTGGATTAGCTGCCGTGGTTTGATAAATCCCGCCCATCTCTGTTGGCGAAGGAATACGTGTACCGCGGGTGTATTTAAAATAGCTATAGTTTTCTGGATTAAACTGATAACCTGCTGAAAAACCAGGTGAAACATAACTAAAATCACGATCTTGCACATCACTATATGCAGAAGAGTCCGGGCGATACTCTTGTCGTTCAAGGCGAACTGATGGTGTTAAAGTTAAATCACGCCCTAAGAGGTCTAAACGGATCTCATCAGAGAGGTAAGCAGAATAACGTTTGAGCTCAGAATCAAGTAAATAACCGTTTTGATAGAGTGTTGACAATTTCGCCCCATTACGTAAGTCCACTTTAGTACTCGAATAATCTTTCTGGTCTGCCGCCAATCCATATTTTAGAGTTTGATTGCTCAAACGCTTCAGTGCATCAAACTTAATCCCTGTATTTTTTTCTTTATATGTCGTTGAAAAGTCACGTGCGACTGTCGCACTGTTCATGAATGATGTATCAGTTTCATTATTTGACTCTTGATACCACATTTTACTTTTCAACTGATCAAACAAAGCAAAGTTTGCAGGTTTGTAAATGTGTTCTAAGCTAAATTGGGTACGGTCAATATCTTGCTGTTGGGTGGCATCACTTTTATAGTTGCTAAATAAACTTGCACTAATACCTGTAGTATCGGCAGTTTTGCGGTAAAAGTCCCCAGTCAAATTAAATTGATGCTGATCGGATAACGTCCACAGTACTCGTCCCAATACAGCATCAGACTTCCAATCGGTCGGAAATGCTTTGGTTTTAGAGTTAGGTTTTGTTTCATGCCCATCACGATGTGCATAAGCCACTAAGGCTTTAAGCTCGTCATTACCTACCGCGCCCGTCACAGAGCTTAACCACGCTTCATCCGCAGAGCTATACCCCACTTTGGCAGTCCCCGCGATAGTTTTACCATCCACCAAATAATCTTCTGGAGACTTATTTTTAAATGAGACTCGCCCACCAATACCGTCGGTTGATGCATCTGTTGTTCCTGAAACGATATCTACTGATGTAAACATTTCAGGCTCAATATAGTCACGACCAGCGCCACGTTGACTCATACTATTAGGTGGAATATAAGAGCTAACCGTTGCTTCAGCTATATCTACACCATCAATATCTAAACCAATACGATTGGCATCAATACCACGAATGTTATAACTACTTGTACCAGACCCATCAAAAAAAGTTCCACTGCCTGCAACCGAAAATGGAGCATGAACGAGAGGCAAGTATTTCACGATACTTGCCATATCGGTTACCCCCGTCTTGTCGAGGTTGTCTCTATTGATTGAGGTTTTTGAAACAGGTGCCTGATCTTCATGTTCAGCATATACGGTGATCTTAGGGAGAGAGGTTGAAACAGAGACATTCTCTTGTGCAAAGCTGTTTGAGCTGAAACCTGTAGTCATTAAAACAGCTAAACATAGTGATAAATAGCAAGGTCGTAAGTTCAAAATTTTAGCTTCGTCGCCCGAAAATTGCGACTGGTATTGATTCATACTCATGCGGTTAAACCCACTTATTAAATGATATTGATAATCATTACTCTTAATCCAATTTATTTTTCCAGAGCCTCAATGCCTGAGACCTATAAAGATAATTGAGATAGGAAGACTATGTGGATGCGAATAATAATCAATTAGATTATTATTTACAAATAGTATTTGCTTTTATTTTAGGAATGGAGAAGGTTGTTCAAAAAATCGGTTTTTGCTTTTTGTCGTTCAGTGCAGATTTCATCACTACATTCGTGTTGTAAATGTAAAATCAACAACGTTCAGACGATCTAAAGCATTTAAAATCAGAAGAACCACACTATTTTAAAATTGATTGAGAGCAGGCCAACATCCCTCAAGGCTTCAGCTTCTCTAACCCAAAATTATCAAATACAGCCATGAAAAAAGACAGCACATCATTCAATATGTACTGCCTTCAATTGACTCATTCACTCTGTATAAACAACCAGACACCCCTTTAAAAAGGCGATGAATAGTTGCTCAACTCAAACTATCGGTAGGTTTAAGTTATCTCCAAGCATACCGAATACTGGTCGTTTATTAATCGTGCCGTACCAGAACCTTAGGGTTAGAATTACCCCACATGGTATAAACATCTGCTAGCAAGGCACCATTGTATTCTTCTAAATCGCTTTGCTTGACACTTTCAGCGCCTTGCTGACCAAAGAGCACCACTTCATCATTGGCACGAATATCAGGAAAGTCCGTGACATCTACCATAGTGGTATTCATGGAAGTTCGTCCAACTACAGGCACTTTATGGCCTCGAATCAGTACATAGGCTTTATTACTAAAGGCACGTCGATAACCATCTGAGTAGCCAAGTGGTAAGTTCGCCAACAGCGAATCACGCTTCAAGGTATAGGTTTGGTCATAGCCGACTGTTGTGCCTTTCAAATAGGCATTAACTGTTGCCACTTGGGTTTTAAAGGCCATCAGCTTTTTATATTCGACCCGATCTGGAAGGCTGTCGCCATAAATCACGCCACCCGCACGAACCATATCTAAATGTGACTCTGGAACAGTTAAGGTCGCAAAAGAATTTGCGGTATGTAAAGTCAGCGCTTCACGTTTTAATTTGGCTTTTTTAATCAACCAGTCCGTTTGCTGGTTAAACACCGCCAGATGGTCACGCACATATTGCTCATCCTCTACTGCGTAGTGGGTCATAATCCCCACCAGTTTTAGATTGGCTAATTTAGTCATACGTAGCGCTTGCTGTTTGCCCATTTCACTATTCAGCTCTAAACCATTTCGGTCCATACCACCTGCATTTAAACCTAAATGGTATTTAATGGTTAGACCCTGTTGTTTTGCCCACTGCGACATACGTTGTGCTTGCTCATAATTGCCCAACAACTCTTCCATATTTAAAGAAGCCGCATTTTGAATCTCTTGGTCTGTGGCTGCACGTAGTCTTAATAGGCGTCCCTGATAACCAGACTGGCGTACCATTGCCGCTTCGGCATTACTGGTAATCCCCACACAAGGTACATTCAGCTTCATAATACTCGGCATCAACAGTTCAATCCCGTGACCATACGCATCAGCTTTCATGACTGCACAAATTTGACTTTTGTCTTGTAATTGCTGCTGCAAAGTCTGAATATTTTGCTCAAAGGCCTGCACATTAATTTCAACCCAAGCATTGGCCTGAGGCGCGGCTGATTGGCTGGCTGAAATATGCGTGGTTAATAAAGGCGCTGCAAAACTGCTATTGATGTTCAACAGCCCTGCACCTAACATACAAGCAAATAATGTCGACTTTTTCAAAATAAAACCCTCTTCATCGTTATAACAAAAGAGAGGGTAAATACCCTCTCTCACTTTTCACTAATTATTTTCTTGCATATCATCATGCTCAATGCGGCGACCATGGGTCAAAATCCAACTGCGCTCTGCATATTTTTTCGTTTTATAGTAATAAGCAATACCTAAGCCAATAAACCAAAGTGGGGAGAATGCCAATGAAATCATGGTGTCATGATCTAGTGCTAAAATCGCCACCACAAAGATCAAGAATAACAAGGTAAACCATGCCATGAATCGACCACCTGGCATTTTATACGCCGACTGCTCATGTAATTCAGGGTCTTTTTTACGATAAGCCAGATACGACAAAATAATCATGGCAAAAGTAAAAATACATAGAATAGAAGTAAAGGCTGAAATGATAATGAATGCTGTCATGACATTCGGCACAATAAACAGAATCGACGTTCCTACCACTACACAGAACATTGAAAATATAAGGCTCAGCACAGGCACTTTACTTTTCGACAGTTTGGCAAAACTTTTCGGTGCATCTTTTTCTACAGCCAAACCAAACAACATACGGCTGGTCGCAAACACACCACTATTCGCAGAAGACATGGCAGAGGTTGCCACCACAAAGTTGACAATACTGGCTGCCGCAGGCAAACCAATTAAGGTAAACATTTCAACAAATGGACTTTTATCTGGAGAAATTTGTGACCAAGAAGTGACTGCAATAATACAAACCAAAGCACCGATATAGAACAATAAAATACGTAATGGAATCGAGTTAATCGCACGTGGTAAAGCATAATGCGGATCTTTGGTTTCTGCCGCAGTAGTACCCACCAATTCAATGCCGACAAAGGCAAATACTGCAATTTGGAACCCTGCTAAAAAGCCAGTTAAACCGTATGGGAACAAAGACTCTTTCTCAACCACATGAGCTAACGACGCTTTGACACCATCTGGAGAGACAAATCCAATGGTAATGAGATATATACCAACACATAGGAATAAAATAATTGCGATAATCTTGATTAAAGCAAACCAGAACTCGACTTCACCAAATAACTTTACAGCAACGAAATTCAACAAAGTCAAAATGGCAATGGAGGTGAAAGCGGGTATCCATGCGGGGAGATCAGGATACCAAAACTGTGCATAGCCCCCAATAACAATCACATCGGCAATTGCAGTGACAATCCAGCTAAGCCAGTACGACCACCCTAAAAAGAAGCCTGCCCATGGACCCAAATATGCCGTTGCAAAATCAGCAAAAGATTTATAGTTGGTATTGGAAAGCAGTAACTCCCCCATCGCACGCATGACGAAGAAGAAGAAGAAACCAATAATTAAATAGGTCAGAATAATGGATGTACCTGACACAGCCAACGTCTTACCCGATCCCATAAAGAGACCTGTACCAATCGCACCACCAATCGCAATCATCTGAATGTGACGATTGGTTAGTGAGCGTTGCAGTTGTTCTTCCTCAACTGACTCGTAATGATGTCCACCCAATAAATCACCTTCTAAAGGTTCTTTTTGTTGATGGGCTTGTTTTCCATTCATCATATTTTTACTCCAATTTACAGCCCAACGGGTGTAAATATGGGACTTTTTTAAAATAATTTCTTATTTCATTTCAGTCCAAATTAAGCTACATATTATCTTTCAATAACATTAATTTTTACTATTCAGAGCCAGTAGAGTTAATCCTTTATCAGCCACTAAATAATGTTTACACGACTTGCAAAACCTATGCCAAATTCAAATATTTTTTATTAAAAAACAATAATTTAATAAATAATAAACGCAAAAAAATCCACCAACCATAAGTTACCTTATAATCAGTAGATAAAAATATTGAATTAATATTTTTAACAATATCCATATATTCAATTCCATTGAAAATTAATTTAACGACTTAAGTTCGATAAACCACCATCAGCACATTTAATAAATTGATTAAAATCATCCTGAATAAACCTCAGTTAAGATCAGCCCTGCTCTTAATCCCTTTTTCACTTGAGTATTCGGAAACAAAATCCGAACCTGCTCTGGTGCAGTCACATACGGTTTGCCCTGTTGTAAGGCAATGACAGCACCAGTTTCAAACACAGAAAAATTAGGCGCAGCATCTGCCAAATTCAGTTGGAAGTCTTCTTCAGTTTTGATGATCGAATCAACGACTCGAAAAGTTTGAATTGCTTGTTTTTGGCGCACAGGTAAGGACTGCTCACTCACCACAGCGCGAAGCACATGATTAATCGCAGCGAATGCTGTCAAATCATTTTGTCCAAAGGGTTTTGCATGACCAAGTTCTAGCGTCGAACTGGCCGCTTGAAACTGAGAGCTGCTAAAGTGTGTAAAAGTACGACCTACAGCATTGTGATACACTAAGGCATCCAATTCCGCAGCGTTTAGGCTGTCTAACATCACAGCATCATAGTCATGGGTTTGATAAGGAAATAAGGCAAAAGTCGGCAACAAAGATGGGCGAATCGCGGTATGCAAATCGTAATGATAGCGTCGTACTTGAGCTGAACTATCATTAAAAAAAGCGGTGACGATCTGTTCTAAGACCGCCACCCGCTGCGCTTCAACTGTGTCGGTAAATTGTTGATAGGCCCCGCAGAACATGCGGTTCATATCATTTTCAACATAGCGTTGCCCCGAGCGAATCGCGATAGGATTCCCTAAAATCAGCAATAACTTAACCTTGAGCTCTAATACTCCTGCAAACAAATCTTGACTCAGCTGCGCCAACAACTCGATTGGCGCAGTTTCATTGCCATGCACACCCGCGGAAAGCACGACTGCTTTTTCATAAGCCTGTTGCGGCGTAAAAGATAAAACACCTTCAGCCAACCATTCCCAACGAAAATCATGCTGTACGCCATGCGTAACTGTCGGGACACGTTGTGCTAAAACATCACCTAGAAAATCTATCATCTGCTTTCCCTGCACGATTGCTTAACGTTGGAAGTGATACACCGAACCTAAGTTCAAAATTTGCGTCAGTTCATCTAACGCAGTACGGCTTTCAATCAGTAATTGCGGGTCAGCCAAATCTTGTTGCGCCAACTGGTCACGGTAGTACTGATCCACCCACGTGTTTAAACGGGTAAACAAGGCATCATTCATGAACAGGTTTGGGTTGATTGCATTCAGCTCTGCTTCATTCACCGCCACACGTAAACGTAAACATGCAGGGCCACCGCCATTGCGCATACTTTCACGTAGGTCAAACACCTTGATGTCGTCAATCGGCGTACCCATTTGGATCATGTCGTTTAAATAACCCCACACTGCTGGGTTTTGACGTGATTCTTCAGGCACCACAATGCTCATCCCGCCATCGGCACGGGTGAGTAATTGGCTATTGAACAAATACGTATTGACCGCATCTTTCACAGAAACACGCTGATCAGGAACTTCAATGGAGACGAATTCTTGACCCAAGCGCGCCATTTTTTCGCGAATTTCTGACAATGCTTCAGACTGATTCAAAAATGCATGCTGATGGTGGAACAAGACGTTTTGGTTACTCACCGCAATCACGTCGTTGTGGAAGACACCTTGGTCAATCACATCGGGATGCTGCTGTATAAATACCGTTTGTTCCGCTTTGAGCTGGTGTAAACGTGCTACGGCTTCACTCGCCTCTAAGGATTGACGCGCAGGATAGCGTTTCGGGCCAATACCACCACCGAGGAACTGCTGACCATAAACGAACACTTGCACGCTGGCCTGATCATAAGCACCGCCTAAACGGTTATGATTCGCCGCGCCTTCATCACCAAACAATGCCACAGGTGGCAGCGCTTCGTGATGGGCAAAGTGACGTTCATCGTTAAACATCGCTGCCATAACACGCGATGTGGTGTCATGCTCAATCGAACGGTGGAATTTGTTGTTTAAATTCGCCGCAGTAAAATGCACACGACCATCTGCACTGTCCGCCGACGGTGAAACGGTTGCCGCATTGGCAGTCCACATACAGGATGCTGAACTCAACGCGGATAACAATGCAGGCGAGGTACGCATCGCTTGTTCAATCACGCTGTGATCATCTCCACGGAAGCCCAATTTGCGCAAAGTCGGGACATGAGGGCGTTCTTGCGGTGCAAATACACCCTGCTTTAACCCCATGTCGGCCAAAGCTTTCATCTTTAACAGACCTTGCTTGGCAGCCAACTTCGGGTTGGAAAGATTATTTTGGTTTTTGGTAGATGCCTCGTTTCCGAATGACAATCCTGCATAGTGGTGTGTTGGACCGACTAAACCATCAAAATTAATTTCATAGCCTGACATTTCTAAACTCCCTTATTCTGTCGACTTACAGCACAATGCCTGGCGATAATTTTTCAGGTAGGCTTACCTGCTGACTTTCCAGTGATGCCATTGGCCATGCACAGTAATCTGCGGCATAGAAAGCACTGGCACGATGGTTTCCTGATGCACCTACACCACCAAAGGGTGCAGCACTTGACGCGCCTGTTAATGGTTTGTTCCAGTTCACAATGCCTGCACGTGCTTCAATCAATAAACGATCAAACAGCGCACGGTCAGGTGAAACTAGACCCACCGACAATCCAAAACGAGTACCATTTGCTAGTGCCAAAGCCTCATCAAAGTGGTCATAACGATAGATACAGCTCAATGGACCAAAATATTCTTCGTCAGGTACATCACTCACATGGGTCACATCTAAAAGACCTGGACTTAACAAGCTACTGTTGGCATCCGCTTGAGTCACAGGGAGCAGAACTTGCGCTCCTAAATCAATCAGGCGTTGTTGTGCTTGTAAAATTTGCTGTGCAGCATGCAATGAAATCACACCACCCATAAACGGTTGTGGCTGAGCATCCCACTGACCCACCACCAAGTTACGGCTGACTTCAGCCAAACGTTGAATGAAGGCATCGCCTACAGCACCATTTTTAATAATTAAACGGCGTGCACAGGTACAACGCTGACCCGCTGAAATAAAGGCAGATTGGACGGTTAAATTCACCACCGCATCAATATCGGTAATCTCGTCGATAATTAATGCGTTATTACCGCCCATTTCTAAAGCGAGAATTTTTTCTGGAGCACCAGCCAATTGTTTATGCAGGTGATAACCTGTATTGGCACTGCCTGTGAATAACAAACCATCAATTTCATGTGACTGTGCAAGTGCCTCGCCTGTGCTACGACCACCTTGCACCAAGTTCAACACACCCGCAGGTAAACCCGCTTCTTGCCATAATTTGACCGTTTCTTCCGCAGTCCACGGCGTCAATTCACTTGGTTTAAAGACCAAAGTGTTGCCTGCAATCAGCGCAGGGACGATGTGACCATTGGGTAAGTGACCTGGGAAGTTATACGGGCCAAATACAGCCAACACACCATGCGGACGGTGACGTAAAGACGCTGCACCATCTGGCATTTCCGTCAGACTTTCACCTGTACGTTCGTGATAAGCACGCACTGAAATCGCTACCTTAGCAATCATCGACTGAACCTCAGTCAACGTTTCCCAAATCGGCTTACTGGTTTCACGACTAATAATCGTTGCAAGCTGTTGTTTGTTTTGTTCTAACAAGCTGGCAAATCGTTGAATAATTTCAAGACGCTCAGCTAAAGGGCGACGTGCCCAAGCAGCAAAGGCAGCACGTGCAGACTGACAAGCTTGTTCAACTTGCTCAGCTGTCGCTTCTGCACCGTGCCAAATTGTTTCTTGCGTAACAGGATCGAGTTTGTCCCATGCTGCACCTTGCGCTGGAGACCATGTCCCGTTTATATATAAATTCCCTTGTGACATTATTTTTGCTCCATCTTATCTAAAGGCAACATACGAATGCTTTGCCCTGCTTGCACACCAAGGGCATGCGCTTGTTCTACCGTTAAACTTAAACTGTCAGACTCAGCCGCATGCTGAATCAAAATCGCGCGATAGTCTTGATAGCGATCATTTGCCACCAAATAACGCCCTGCATCATCTGGAACGCTATCGACGATTTTCACTGCACAAGTGTGACTGTCTTTGACAGCACGCAGGCTACTGACTTCGGCTTCAAGTGTCGGGCCTGCATCAAAAATATCGACATAACCTTGGTAACACAGCCCTTCTGACTCCAACACACGAGAGGCTGGAACCGTCTGCGGATGCACCTGTGCAATTACTTGTTGCGCAGCCATCGGCAGCAAGTCGATATACACAGGAAAACGTGGCATCAACTCCGCAATAAAGACTTTTTGCCCTATACCACTGAGGTAATCCGCAGTCGAGAAATCCATATTGAAAAAGTGATGGCCTAAAGCATCCCAAAATGGCGAACGACCATTTTCATCGGAATAACCACGCATTTCCGCAATCAGCTTATTTTGAAAAGCTTGTTTAAAAGCAGCGATAAACAGAAAACGAATCTTCGACAGCAGTTTTCCATTTTGGTCTTTACGGTACTCTGGGTCTAAAAACAGCGTGCAGAGTTCGCTACAACCAGTATGGTCATTGCTTAAAAACAGCGTGTTTAAGGTTTTATAAACATTCAGAGTTTGTGAGGCATGGACTTGTTTGCCCACATGGTAGTTATAGAAAGGCTCAGTTAAACCCACTGAAACTTCAATTGCACTGACGCCAACCACACGCTGTAACAAGGTATCTTCTAAAACAAATAAATAGCCCTGTTCACTCGGTGTTGCCTGACCCGCTAAGGTCTTTTGCGTGCGTGCAATACGAGCCGATAAGATCTCTTTATTTTGGGGTAAAGAAGTCAGGCCAATGCCAGACTTCCCCGCCAGAATGTAGATATCATCTAAATCTCGATGCTCTGCATGTCTAACAATCATCATAACCAGTGGCCTATCACGCGCCAACAAAGCGCGCGAGCGCACGTTCAAAGCGTTGTAAACCGGCTTCGATATCTGCTTCTGGAATAATTAATGATGG
>NZ_DKIK01000004.1:0-4923 GCF_002454215.1 Acinetobacter sp. UBA6720 | reverse complement strand
CCCAAACACATCAGTTATTCAATTTGTGCGATATACTAACACTTTTTCAGCACATTGCAGGCTTTAGAATAATCATGACAGCGATCTATATTGGGGTAATGACCGGCACCAGCATGGATGGTGTTGATATTGTTGCTGCTTCTTTTGATCCATTGCAGCTTCATGCCACCCTCACTCTTTCTTTCGATCCCGATTTACGCGATGAACTGATGGCACTCACTTTGCCTGGTGACAACGAAATCGACCGTATGGGTAAGGCAGATGTGGCTTTAGCAAAAATGATTGGTGAAGGCATCAATCAACTGATTGAACAAAGTCATTTAGATCGTAGTCAAATCAAAGCTGTTGGCTCACATGGACAAACCATTCGCCACCGCCCAGAGCATGGCTTTACCCTGCAAATTGGTGACCCAAACATCATCACTGAAATCACCCAAATTCCGGTGATTTCAGACTTTCGACGTCGTGATATGGCCGCAGGTGGACAAGGTGCCCCGCTGGTTCCTGCGTTTCACCAAGATATGTTCCAACATGAAAGCATTCATCGCGTCATCTTAAACCTAGGTGGCATCGCAAATGTCAGTATGTTGCCCGCAGGCCAACCTGATCAGGTCTACGGTTTTGATACAGGCCCAGCCAACATTTTAATGGACGCTTGGTGTGAACGCTTTACTGGGCAGCCTTACGATGAAAATGGCAATTGGGCAGCTTACGGCCATCCAATTCGCAGCCTGCTTGATCGTCTACAATCCCATGAATATTTTTCCAAAGAACCACCGAAAAGCACTGGTCGTGAAGACTTCAACCTCGAATGGTTAGATGAACAAATTGCTGACTGGCGCAATGACCTTGAATACGATGAGCTTGAAGACAGCCCCGAAAATGTTCAAGCTACCTTAATGAAGCTCACCACACGCGCCATAAAAAAAGCCATCTACCGCTCTGACATGGATACCGGTGAAGTCTATGTCTGTGGTGGTGGTGCCTATAATTCACACCTTTTAGAACAACTACGCTGGCGCTTACGTAAGCACAATTGGTCTGTACAAACGACCTCCGCGATTGGCTTAGCCCCAACATGGGTGGAAGCCACCGCCTTTGCTTGGTTGGCTATGCGTTTTATCCAGCAACTCAATGGCAACTTACCCGCAGTGACAGGCGCACAGGGCGACCGTATTCTTGGAACGATTACTGCGGTTTAAACATCACAGCGCTTCTAGTCCTTTAGACGCAACATAAGCAAATCAAAAAAGCCAGTCGGTTATTCACCTGACTGGCTTTTTATCTATATCAACGATTTTTTCCTGTTAATGTTAACGCATCATTAACTTGGCATTTTCCTGACGGAAGGCTTTTAAGATTTGTTGCCCTGCTCGTCCCGTCGGACTTAAACCTAAACGAATCTGCTCCTGTCGAATCGCTTGGCGCGTTTTATCACCGATCAAACCGTCCACCGCGCCAATATCATAGCCACGATTCAGTAAAAACTGCTGAATTTCACGACGTTCAGAACGCGAAGTGCCTGCATCATCAGTTGGCCAAGTTGTAGTAAACCCGCCTTGCCCTTGTAAGCGGTCTGACAAATGCGCAATCGCTAATGCATAACTTTCTGCTGCGTTATAACTATAGATTGCATCAAAGTTTTTAAAGACTAAAAACAGTGGACCATTTTCACCAGCGGGCGCCATCAGCCCCGCTTGCGAACTAGAGGATAAATTGCCTTGAACTAACGCTGAGCCATCTGCGCGTACCAAGCCATTTTGCATCCAGTAAGATAAGGGCTTTTTATTGCGACGACTTTCACCACTCAGAGAAATCGCTTGCGGATTTTTTACTTCAAATCCCCAAGGTTGCCCGGTTTGCCAGCCGCGTTTTTTGAGGAAATTGGCTGTTGATGCCAAAGCATCTGTGGTACTCGACACCAAATCACGGCGTCCATCACCATCAAAATCGACCGCCAGCTCTTCATACGTCGATGGCATAAACTGGGTATGACCAAACGCACCTGCCCACGAACCTTTCAGTTGCGACTCAGTTAAATCGCCACGCTGTAAAATACGCATCGCGGCAAAAAACTCACCCCGGAAATAGCTTTGGCGGCGTCCTTCACAGCTCAATGTGCCTAGCGCTTGTAATAATGGATATTTACCTGAAATATCACCAAAATTACTTTCAACACCCCACACGGCAACCACAGTCTCCGCAGGCACACCATACGCGGCCGCAACCCGATTCAACACGTCACGATGCTGCGCCAATTTTTGCTGACCGACCGCAACACGCTCATCATCCACCAATCCTGACAAATAATCCCAAATCGGCGTGGAAAATTCAGGTTGGTAATTTAATTTTTCAATCACAGAATAATCAGGCGTTAAATTTTGCGTGTAGCGATCATAAGTGGATGCAGACACACCATTCGCCATCGCTTGGCTTTTTAAGTTGGCAATACAGCTTTGAAATGAGTTCTGAGGGCTATAATCGGAGCTTGCGACATTTGAACCGCCCGCAACTTTTTGACCATTAATAATAAGCTCAGCATTTGCCTGAGTCACCGCTAAAAAAATTGAACCTAAAAGAAAAGCAAAACGGTGCATAAAATCCCTAATGATTCTTTATCTCTAAATTATGCGTTTTACCTTAACACTTTCAATTTCACTTTTCTGAATCAAAACGTAAATGAATATTGATAATAATTTAAATTCAAAATCATCTTTTAAATTTAAACCAGATTATCCACAGCACAACAAACCTCAACTTTTTGAATTTAAAAAATAATCTCTAGCTTAGCAAGTGCTTTGAATTCAATCATCTTGATTTGAATTTATTTATCCACAACTCATCTTTAATGTTAATAATCAATAATATAAAAAGAATCAACCATCAGAAACCAAACTCAACATTTTCAAATTCAAAACTTTAAATTCATTCAGCGGTCTTTAAATTTATTGTTTTGAATTTAAATTCAAACAGCATCAAGGCTTTTAAATTTAAAATGCGCTTTTGAATTCAAATTTTTTACTTCTATTTTTTAAATTCAAAACACGCCTAAAAAGATATCCACAGAATCAAGTTAACTGAGATTTCTGCTGGTTCAGCTTTTTTAGGTGAAAATCAGTGTCACATTCAGTTGTGGGCTCTGTTTTAAACGTGCATCTCTGTACAAAACTCGCTTTATTTTGCTTTCAGTTTATTTTTCTATGCGCTAATTTTATCTAAACGGATAAAAAACACGCAATTTATTTTAATTTTGATCCGATTAACGGTTACTTTTATCGAAGAGGCGCAATCATGCCTGAATGAATCCAAATAAAAAAGCGACCACTCTTGTGATCGCCTTTTTTAACAACAACTGAAGCTTTAGATGGTCATATCTTCGCTCAGTGCCAATGGATTCGGTAAAATTTTCGCCAACTGACGACATAGCGTCGTGAGTTGAGCAGTGTCATTCGGCATTAAAGTCAGGTGACCAATCTTACGACCTTCACGTTCTTGCTTATTATAAAGATGTAGATGTACACCTTCTAAGGCCAAGACTTGTTCAGACTGTGGATACTGACCAATAATATTGATCATGACCGTAGGGCGAACCACTTCAGTGGAACCCAAGGGTAAGCCTGCGACTGCACGAATATGGTTTTCAAACTGAGAGCATACTGCGCCTTCAATCGACCAGTGTCCTGAATTATGCACACGTGGCGCCATTTCATTGGCATACAAACCTTGGTCTGTAACAAACAGTTCTAAGGTCAATACGCCAACATAATTCAAATGATTCAATAGGCGAGTGATGTAGTCTTGTGCAACGGGTTGTAAGTCCGCACTATTCGGCGCAGGGACAATCGAGTGCGACAAAATACCATGATGGTGATGGTTTTCAGCCAATGGCCACGTTTTTACATCGCCATTTTGACCACGTACCGCAATGATTGAGACTTCACGTGAGAAAGTCACAAAGCTTTCTGCAATTAAACTGCCTGCAGGACCTAATTCAGCCCATGCTTGTTCAATTTGCTGTTCAGAACGCAATACGAACTGACCTTTGCCATCATAGCCGCCTGTGGCTGTCTTCAGCACAATCGGTAAACCTAACTCAGCAACCGCAGCGTTTAAGCTTTCTAGTGAATCTACCGCTTTATAAGGTGCAACAGGAATCTCAAGCGCATCAAATAACGCTTTTTCAGACAAGCGATGCTGTGCAATGGCTAAAGCCTGACGTGGCGGATGCATATCTTTTTGCTTGGTCAAAACATCAACATCAGACAAAGGCGTATTTTCAAACTCAAGGCTGAAGACATCTGCGCTAGCAATAAAGTCTTGTAAACCGTTTTCAGTTTTGCTTGAAATCACCGTTCCTAAAGCCGCTGAAGGACAGTCTGTACTCACATCAAAGAACGTACATTGAATATTTAGTGGCAAAGCCGCTTGCGCCATCATGCGACCCAGCTGCCCACCACCAAAAATACCGATGGTTTTATTCATGAGGAATGCCCCGTATTAAGCTTGGCCTGGAATATTGTTGCTTGCGACTTTGTCAGTTTGTGCAGCACGGAAATCTGCTACATTTTTTGCAATCTCAGGACGTGTTAGACCTAAAATTTGCGCTGCCATAATCGCAGCATTGGTTGCACCTGCTGGACCAATCGCCAAGGTACCCACTGCAATACCTGCTGGCATTTGTACAATGGATAACAGTGAATCAACACCGTTTAAAATCGAAGACTTCACTGGTACACCCAGTACAGGTAAATCAGTTTTCGCCGCACACATTCCTGGTAAATGCGCCGCACCGCCTGCACCTGCAATAATCACTTGGATACCACGGTCACGTGCTTGTTCAGCATATTCAAAAAGACGATCTGGCGTACGGTGCGCAGACACAACTTCCGCTTCAAATGGGACGCCAAGTTGCTTAAGCATATT
>NZ_DKIK01000083.1:7264-7429 GCF_002454215.1 Acinetobacter sp. UBA6720 | reverse complement strand
GATGCTGAATAAGCTGATTTTTTGAAATGCAACGACATGAATTTAAAAGTAATTGATACAGCCTTTGGATTTAAAAGCTAAATTCAAACGTTGGATCACATGATTTAAACTGCAGCTTGGCGGTTTTTTTGGGCTGTATAAGTACAACCAATAGACGCCATGATA
>NZ_DKIK01000083.1:6542-7160 GCF_002454215.1 Acinetobacter sp. UBA6720 | reverse complement strand
TTGCTCGCCTAGAAATACAAAACCAGACAGTGCTGCAATGGCAGGCTCAAGGCTCATGAGCGTTCCAAAACTTAGAGCGGTTAAATTGCGTAGCGCAATCATTTCCAAACTAAAAGGCAAAGCGCTGGCCAAAACTGCTAAAGCCACGAAATAAATCAGGTTTGAGGGTTCAAACACATTTGTGGGTAAACCACTGAACAGGGCGAGTGGCATTAATATCAGCATGCCGACAAACATACCTAAGCACACGGTATGATTGCCCGAAACACCCGATGGGTGCTGCCCCGCCACGATATACAAGGCCCAACATGCACCTGCACCTAGTGCAAATGCGATCCCAAGAGGATCTAAAGGTTGAGCAGCTTGGTCGAAAGGAAACAGTAAAACTAAGCCTAAAATAGCCAGCCCGACCCAAACAAAGTCAAAGCGTTGTTTGGCATAAAACAGAGCAACACTGAGCGGGCCAATAAACTCAAACGACACTGCAATGCCGAGCGGCAGGCGAGCAATGGATAAATAAAACAATAGGTTCATGCCTGCCAAAGCAAAACCATAGCTGAGAATGGCTTTATATTTGACTTGCTTAAAATCAACCTGCCAAATTTTAAACAATACGGC
>NZ_DKIK01000083.1:6024-6383 GCF_002454215.1 Acinetobacter sp. UBA6720 | reverse complement strand
GCAATCAGCAATAAAAAGGTCGCTTGGAGGTGGGGAGTACTTTTTAGATTTGGCATTATTAGAATACTAGATAGAGAAATGAATACTTGGAAAAAGTAGCGGAGAATGTGCTTGGGTGGCACATAAAATTTTAACAAGTATTCAAAAATAAAAAAACCACAGCTTGGCAGCTGTGGTTTTTAAATAGAGTCGAATTAGAACAATACGCGAACGCGGATTGTGCCTTCAACGTCTTGTAGAGTATCTAAAGCTTCTTGAGATGCTGTTGCGTCTACATCCATCACCAAGTAACCAACATCACCTTTGGTCATTAAAGACTGACCAGAAATGTTGATGCCGTGTTCAGCAAACAAGTTGTT
>NZ_DKIK01000083.1:0-5860 GCF_002454215.1 Acinetobacter sp. UBA6720 | reverse complement strand
GAAACGAATTTCTCAGCCACTTCTAAACCAATGTTCGCTTGAGCTTCCATAGTCGAACCACCCACGTGAGGGGTTAAGATCACGTTTGGAATGTTACGTAGTGGAGAAACGAACTCTTCACCATTGGCTTTTGGTTCTTTCGGGAATACGTCAACCGCAGCACCAGCAACATGTCCTGATTTCAAGGCATCTGCTAAATCTTCGATAAGTACGCATGTACCACGTGCAGCATTGATGAAGATTGAACCTTCTTTCATTTGTGCAAATTGGTCTTTACCGAAGAAGTTGCGTGTAGACGGAACGTCTGGTACGTGTAAAGAAACCACGTCAGCATTTGCAAGAAGTTCACCCATAGAACCGACTTGACGTGCATTACCCAAAGGCAACTTGGTCACTGTGTCGAAATAGATCACTTTCATACCCATGCTTTCAGCAAGCACAGAAAGTTGTGAACCGATTGAACCGTAACCGACGATCCCTAAAGTTTTACCACGCGTTTCAAACGAACCAACAGCTGATTTGTTCCAACCACCTGCATGTGTATCTGTTGATTTTTCAGGTACACGACGAAGAAGAAGAATTGCTTCAGCAAGTACAAGTTCAGCCACTGAACGTGTATTTGAGTAAGGTGCGTTAAATACTGGAATACCACGAACCATCGCAGCATTTAAGTTCACTTGGTTGGTACCAATACAGAAACAACCGACCGCGATTAATTTATTCGCAGCTTCAAACACTTCTTCAGTGAGTTGTGTACGGGAACGAATACCAATGAAATGTGCATCTTTAACCGCTTCTTTCAACGCTTCACCCTCAAGCGCAGTTTTACGATAGTCGATGTTGGTGTATCCGGCAGCATTTAGTGTGTCGATTGCGTTTTGGTGAACGCCTTCTAACAACAAGAAACGAATTTTATCTTTAGGAAGTGAAAGATGTTGGCTCATTACGGCTCCGCTACAAAGGCCAAATTTAGTGGCGATATAATAGCACGTACCGCGCTCGATATACATTTCCTTTATACAGACTCTATTGGGTATTTTTAGTCGCTATAGTGCGTAAAAAAGGCTTTTTGGTCTAATTAAATTAATCATTTCAAAGGTATCCTGAATAAAACAGCTTTTTCTGCGGGAAACAGAAAAAATGCCTTATAATATGACTCCGTGAAAATAACTCAGTTGCGCACTGCTACTGAAATCCTCACGAACTGCCTAAGCTTTAGGGTATGCAAAGACTGAAATCAAACACTTTCCCTGCATAGAACCCTAGCGCCACAAACAACTTGTTTACTTCTTGCAAGGTCTGAAAACGATGAATGCTCCAGTCGCTTTAACCCCAGAGTTATTGACCCAATTGACAGCAATTGTAGGTGAAAACCGCATTAAAACCGATGCGGATAGCCTTGAAAATTGGGGACGCGATCATACCAAACATTTTGATCCAAACCCGTCAGTCATCGTTTTTCCATCGAGCACAGAACAAGTGCAAGCGGTTGTAAAACTTGCAAATGAGTTTAATGTTGCAATTACACCATCGGGTGGTCGTACTGGCTTATCTGCCGGTGCAGTCGCTGCCAATGGTGAAATTGTGGTGAGCATGGACAAGATGAACCAAATCTTGGAATTCTTCCCAGCAGACCGTATGGTTCGTGTCCAAGCAGGTGTGGTGACTGAACAGCTACAAAACTATGCGGAAGAGCAAGGCATGTACTACCCAGTAGATTTTGCTTCTGCGGGTTCGAGTCAAATTGGTGGAAACATTGGCACCAATGCTGGCGGTATCAAAGTCATTAAATACGGCATGACGCGTAACTGGGTACTCGGTTTAACTGTAGTCACAGGTAAGGGGGATGTGCTGCGTCTAAATAAAGGCATGATCAAAAATGCAACGGGTTATGCACTACAACATTTGTTCATTGGTGGTGAAGGGACACTGGGCTTGGTGACTGAAGCTGAAATCAAACTGGAACGCCAACCGCAAGATCTTCAAGTAATGGTATTGGGTGTACCTGATTTTGATGCTGTAATGCCTGTACTGCATGCTTTCCAAGCCAAAATTGACCTGACTGCATTTGAGTTCTTTGGTGAACTGGCAATGCAAAAAGTGTTGGCAAATGGTCATGTGCAACGTCCATTTGAAACCGAATGTCCATTCTATGTATTGTTAGAATTTGAAGCGCCATTTGAGCCAATTATGGACAAGGCGATGGAAATTTTTGAGCACTGCATGGAACAAGGCTGGGTGCTGGATGGCGTGTTGAGCCAAAGCCTCGATCAAGTGGAAAGCTTATGGCGTTTACGTGAAGACATTTCTGAGTCAATTGCACCATTTACACCATACAAAAATGACATTTCAGTGTTGATTACGCATGTACCTGCATTTATTAAAGAAATTGATGCGATTGTGGCAAGCAACTACCCAGACTTTGAAATCTGTTGGTTCGGTCATATTGGTGACGGGAACTTACACTTAAATATTTTAAAACCAGCTGACTTAAGCAAAGATGAGTTCTTTGCCAAATGTCAGGTGGTGAATAAATATGTCTTTGAAACCGTGAAAAAATACGACGGTTCAATTTCTGCGGAGCACGGTGTTGGTATGACCAAAAAGCCATACCTTGACTACACCCGTTCGGCGGAAGAGATTGAATATATGAAAGCCTTGAAGCAAGTTTTCGATCCAAACGGCATTATGAACCCAGGTAAATTATTCGACCTTTAAGTTCGAATTGGGTTTCAAAAGCGCATTCATCGTGATGCGCTTTTTTTATGGTTGATGGGACTGAATTACATTTGCTAAATAGTGTAATGGTCACAAAAAAGGCATGATGGACTGATAAATAATGAATTTTGGGTGGGATTTATGTTGCGTCTTATTTTAGCTTCAGCCGTATGTGTGGGATTATTGTCAGGCTGTGCGACGACGAAAGAGTTAGTAAATAAAGTCGGTTCGTCAGATACACCGTTGGCTCAGGTACTCAAAGAGCGTCCAGATTTGCGTAATGAGCTAGCTACGGTTGAGATCCGTCAATACTTTAATACAGTTGAGTCCCCGACTGCGGCAGAAGTCAAAGTGACAGAAACAGGGTTGTTAGATGATTCGGTAAAGTCGGTGCGTACCGTGTATAACTTTAAATTGGTTGGTGGCGACTGGGAAAAAACTGCGACGAAAACCTCTTACCAATGTGCGCGCGGTAAAAACACCAAGAACTTCCAAACAGCAAAATGCTCATAATAAATCTTTGATTTATGGTTGAACTTTAGGCGAGTCTGCCTCATAAAAAGCGTATCGGTTGATGCGCTTTTTTGCTTTTTGGGGTTTTATAAAAATGAATATTTTGATTGTTGGGAACGGTTTTGATCTGTCGCACTACTTGCCGACGAAGTACGATCATTTTATGGTCGCAATGCAAGCAATAGAAAATTGGGAGGTATCAAAAGGTGACATGAGTTTTGATGATCTATTTGGTGCTTTATATGAAAAAGAAGATTATTTCTTTGGCTATACTAAAGCGATGTATAAAACGGATGAATTAAAAATATCAGTTGATCAAATTAAAGAATTACAAGAAAAGTTGAAAGATAATGTTTGGTATCAGTATTTTTCTGATCATGTGAGGGAAGTGAAGACATGGATTGATTTTGAAAACAAGATAGGAGAAGCTTTAAATTTAGTTTGCAAATTTATAAAAAAAATAGACATAAAATTTGATAAATATGGGAAGTTTGATAAACATGTTGAGTTGTTAACAAATAGTAATGCTGATAAAGACGACTCTTGTATTTATGTTTCTGTAGTTGAGCTTAAATTTCTTATCAGGTTGAAATTTATTATAGAGAATGATCAGTATGGCCAATCTGTTAAACGCAATGGATTTGTTTCAATGCCTGATTCACGTAGAGGTTTTATAAATGATAGTTGGTATTTAGTGCAGGGTAAAAATGAATATGGTTTTTCTAATGAGAGATATATTGGGTTTTTAAATAAAGAACTTGATGATTTTATATCTATATTTAATAGGTATTTAAATGATATTGTCAAGTGCTTAAAGCCTTATGTGAATTTTAAGTTTAAAGATCAAAAATTAATAAATATTGATATGGTCTATTCTTTTAATTATACGAATACTTATCAAAATTTTTATAACTCAGAACAAGATATTGAGTTTCTTCATGGGTGTATAGGAGAAGAACAAAATATTGTTTTAGGTATTTCAGAAATAAATGAAAGCTATTTAAAGAAAATAAAAGCATACGGTTTTACAAAATATCATCAAAAACTTTTAAAAGATACAGACTATCAGTTTCTAAGTAATAACTGCCATGCAATAAATATTAAAAGTTTCTGGAAGTCTGTTAAAGATGGAAGGGTTATAACATTGGAAGATAAGTCAATTAATGGAATTAATATTTATATCTGGGGACACTCATTAGATATTTCAGATGAGAGTTATATTAATGAGATCTTTTCTTTTAATGGTGAGTATGATGAGCAATTAAGGGTTACTATATATTTCTTTAATCAGACTGCTAAGTTTGATCTTTTAGCAAACCTTATACATATCTTGGAAAAAGATAAAGTTGAGTTATGGATGAAAAAAGGTTGGCTCAAATTTGAAAAAAATCTTGATATTGCCAAAATTAATGATATAGAACCTATTGTGTTGCCCAAAGTTACTTCTAAATCATCCTAAATTTTAAACACTGAAACTCATCTAGCCTATCGAACAGGGTTGTTTGCTAGGCTATGATCAAATTATTCAAATGATAAGCAGAATAAAATGAAAACCCTTGCCTTTATTCACTCAGAAAGTACACGTACTGCTGTAGGCGACTTTGCCCCAGTCATTTCCGTGTTTTCACATTATGAGCTGGGAAACTCGGTTTCACCTTTTCTATTGCTGGATCATATAGGCCCGAGTTATTTACAGCCGACCCACTTAAAAAAAGGCGTGAGTGAACATCCGCATCGTGGCTTTGAAACGGTGACCATCGTTTATCAAGGTGAGCTTACCCATCAGGACTCTACAGGCGGTGGCGGTGTGATTGGCGTAGGGGATGTACAGTGGATGACAGCAGGGGCTGGAGTACTGCACGAAGAAGTATTTAGTGAGGCATTTTCTAAAACAGGTGGGGCATTTGAAATGATCCAACTGTGGGTCAATTTGCCTGCCAAAGACAAAATGAATCCTGCACGTTATCAGCACTTGAGTCGTACCATGATTCCAGAACTGGAACTCGCGCAAGCTCAAGGAAAGGTCAGGGTGATTGCAGGGACGTATGAAAACCAGACAGGGCCTGCTCAAACACATAGCCCTATGACCGTGTTGGATGTGCAACTCACAGCAGGGATGAAAACGGTTTTACCCGCATTGGAAGGCGAAACGACACTACTGTATATCCGTAGTGGTCGCATTCAGCTTTATAGTGGCGAAACCGTTGAAGCCCAACAGATGGCGGTCATGTCTAATCATGGTGAGTACCTTGAAATACAAGCTGTCCAAGACTGCACTTTTTTATTACTCAGTGGGCAACCTTTAAATGAACCGATTTATGGACGTGGCTATTTTGTCATGAACACTTTCGCCGAAGTTTTACAAGCGTATGAGGACTTAAAACAAGGGCATTTTATCGCACCTCGTATAAAATCCAATGTGACAGATGAAACTTAAAAAAGTAACAATACAAACAGATGCAACACTGCTAAAATAGCTTAACTGAGCTTTGTCGGTGTCACCGCTCAGTCTATTTTAATAACACCTTTTCTAAAAACGCTTTGTGAATACAGCGTAAAACCAGTGTGCATTTCTCGCACCCATTACATTTTTTATTCAATTTTACAGTGCTTGCCATTGGGCTTAGTC
>NZ_DKIK01000185.1:0-13431 GCF_002454215.1 Acinetobacter sp. UBA6720 | reverse complement strand
GGATCGGGGTATGACCCTGTTCCAGCTAAAAGGATTCGTTTTATCTCTTTTCAGCAAATAGATTCTCAAAAGCGTCTGCTTGCTGTACCCTTTCGTGATTGTTTCTTGAACCAAAATCACTCTAACCACTTGGGGTAATAGATATGCAACAATGGGCCAGGTTTGCCATTCTCGGGGCCATGTTTGTTGTCGCTTATTTGCTTATTTTGGCTTGGCAAAAAGATTATGGACATGCGGCAACTCAGCAACAGCCTCAACAGGCTGCTGTAGTTTCGCATGAAGTATCTGCAGATTTGCCAAATGCTCAAACGGCTTCAGCAGCGTCTGATATGCCACAAGCAAATATCGCGACTCAGCAACCAGTTACAGAAGCTAAAGCATCTGTAAATCAACAGCTTATTTCAGTACAAACTGACCTTTATCATCTTTGGATTAACCCTAAAGGTGGTGATATTGTTCGTATTGAATTGTTAAACCATGACAAGAGCAAAGACAGCAATGAAGCATTTGTCATGCTGGAAAGTGATGCGAAACGTACTTATGTGGCGCAGTCTGGTTTAATTGGTCTTAATGGTCCAGACAGTAATCGTAGCGGTCGCCCAATGTATGAGATTGAAAAATCTGCTTATACATTGAATGATGCTAAAGCGGTTCAAACGGAAGATGGTAAAAGCATCAAAGTGTTAACTGTACCGATGGTACTGAAAACAGCGGATGGTGTGGAAATCATTAAAACCTTTACCTTCAAGCAAGGTGACTATCCTATTGTTGTGAACCATAAAGTGGTGAACCGCAGTGGTCAAAACTGGCAGGGTCAAATGTTTGGTCAACTCAAACGTGACAACTCTGAAGATCCAGGTAAGTCAGACCAAGGTATTTTCACATTGGGCACTTTCTTAGGTGGTGCTTGGGGTTCGCCAGATGAACATTATAACAAGCTGAAATTTGCTAACTTCAATGAAGAAAAATTGAATGTTGAAGCGAAAGGTGGCTGGGTTGCTATGGTTCAGCACTATTTCGTCAGTGCTTGGATTCCAGGTGACTTAAAGCTTACGCAAGCTAACGGTCAACCGTATGTTGCAAAATTAGAATCGCGTAAGTCGACTGATGATATGAATATCATTGGTTTTACTTCACCAACAATTACTGTGCCTGCAGGAACAGTGGCTGAGATTGATGCGACTTTCTATTCAGGCCCTAAAGTTCAATCTGAGCTAAAAGAATTAGCAACAGGTTTGAACCAAACTGTTGATTATGGTTGGTTATGGCCAATTGCGAAATTGTTGTTCTTGGGTCTTGAGTTCTTCCACGGTTTAGTGGGTAACTGGGGCTGGGCAATTATTCTGTTAACGGTCTTGGTGAAACTGATTCTGTGGCCATTGTCGTCTAAGAGCTATCGCTCAATGGCGAAAATGCGTGTTATTGCACCTGAAATGCAACGTATGAAAGAAGAGTTCGGTGAAGACCGTATGCGCTTCTCTCAAGAAATGATGGCACTGTATAAACGAGAACAAGTCAATCCGCTTGCTGGTTGTTTGCCATTGTTATTACAAATGCCAATCTTCCTTGCATTGTACTGGGTATTGATGGAGTCTGTTGAACTTCGTCATGCACCATGGTTACTTTGGATTCAAGATTTGTCAGCAATGGATCCGTGGTTTATTTTACCGCTGTTGATGGGCGCAACCATGTTCATTCAGCAGTCTTTAAATCCACAGCCTGCAGACCCGATGCAAGCCAAAGTATTCCGCATCATGCCGATTGTTTTTACAGTCTTTATGCTGTTCTTCCCTTCGGGCTTGGTGTTGTACTGGATTGTCAACAACAGTATCACGATCATTCAACAAACGTTGATCAACAAATCTGTTGAAAAAGATCGCTTGAATAAGGAAAGTGCGTCGAGCTAATCGAGGCAACTTTTCGCGAAAAGCTGAATAAATCCGCTTAAGATGGTAATCTTAGGCGGATTTTTCTTTGCGCGTTTTTAAGATTTTTAGGTGAATGTTATGTACAACCGAACTACGATTGCTGCCATTGCAACACCACCTGGGCGTGGTGGTGTCGGGGTCATTCGCCTATCTGGTCCTAAATCGTACGAGATTGCACAAGCCTTGACTCAAAAGGACTTACCGAAAGCGCGTTTTGCAGGTTTTCGCCAGTTTTATGATGCATCTGGTGAAGTGATGGATGAAGGCTTAGCGATTTGTTTTCCGAACCCGAATTCGTTCACTGGTGAAGATGTGGTTGAGTTGCAAGGGCATGGTGGCCCTGTGATTCAAAATGCTTTACTGGGACGTTTGTTGGAGCTTGGTGCAATTGCTGCAAAAGCCGGTGAGTTTTCCATGCGTGCTTTTGAAAATGGCAAACTGGATTTGGTACAGGCGGAAGCGATCGCTGACTTGATTGATGCGACATCACAAGCGGCTGCACGTTCTGCAGTACGTTCATTACAAGGCGCATTTTCAACTAAAGTAAATCGCGTGCTGGAGCAATTGATTCATCTACGTTTGCATGTGGAAGCTGCAATTGATTTTCCTGAAGAAGAAATTGATTTTCTTGCGGACGGGAAAATTTTAAATCTTTTAGATGGTGTTACGGCTGCCGTGAACCAAGTACAACAGTCAGCGCGTCAGGGACAGTTGTTGCGTGAAGGTTTACAAGTAGTCATTGCAGGGAAACCGAATGCGGGTAAGTCATCACTACTCAATGCTTTAGCGGGCATTGAACGGGCCATTGTGACGGATATTGCAGGTACGACGCGGGATGTCTTACATGAAAAAATTACCCTGAATGGTTTACCTATAACACTAACCGATACCGCGGGTTTGCGTGAAACAGGTGATATTGTAGAAAAAGAAGGGATCCGCCGTGCCATTAAAGAAATTGAGCAAGCCGATCTGTTACTTTTGGTTTATGACTTAAGTCAAGGTGAAGACCCACTCAAACTGGCGCAAGCATATTTTGCTGAGCATATTGAACCGAAACGTTTAATGCTGATTGGCAATAAGTGTGATTTGACGGAAACAACATCACATATCGAAGATTTTAACGGCTTCCGTCATATTATGGTTTCGGCCAAGCAAGAAACTGGCATTCAAGCGCTCATAGAAGCGATTACAGCGCATGCAGGCTTCCAGCCAGAAGAAGATACCTTTATTGCGCGCACACGCCATTTAGACGCAATGAAACGCACTCAGCTCTATCTTGCTGAAGCCCGTGAACAATTGGTGGTGTATAACGCAGGTGAGTTAGTCGCAGAGTCGCTCCGTTTGGCGCAAAATGCCCTCGGTGAAATTACAGGGGACTTTAGTGCGGATGATTTACTTGGGAAAATTTTTGGATCGTTCTGTATTGGAAAATAATGCTGACATTTAGCATCGTGCCTATTTAGGTAGATGGATATAAAAAAGCACTCAGTTTTAAAGGCTGGGTGCTTTTTTATACATAGGATGGCTAGTGCTGCTATTGAGCTTCTCTTTGGCACAAAAGTTTATGAGATTCCTATGCTGTAAGAAGCCAATCAAAAGGTAATTCGGCGGTAATCTCGATATTCGGGTTTCCACACATGCGCCTCAATGGCTTTTTGCAAGCTAGCTTCATCCATCAATGGGGCAACCCCTTCCCGTATCGCAGCAAGCCCTACCTGCAAGGCGATAATTTTAGAGATGTCCTGAATGGCATCAATACTTGGCAGTAAATCATGGTCTGGGTTTTTCAGCATGGGTGAACAGCTGGCTAAAGCATTACTCGCGGCCATTAACATCAGGTCGGTCACGCTTTGCGCACCTGCGGCAATGACACCTAGACCAACCCCAGGAAAAATATAAGCATTATTGCACTGAGCAATGGGGTAAATATGGCCTTGATGATGTACTGGTGCAAATGGACTGCCTGTTGCGATTAAGGCTTTACCCTCTGTCCATTGAATAATATCTGTGGGGAGCGCTTCAACCTGAGAGGTGGGATTGGACAAGGGAAAGACGATCGGGCGTTCACAGTTTTCAGCCAGTGCGCGAATAATCTCTTCGCTAAATAAGCCAGTTTGTCCTGAAACTCCGATTAATACTGTGGGTTTGGCATGTTGAATGACTTCGAGCAGAGAAATCTCTGGCGCTACATTTGCCCATGTCTCAATGGCACGCAAAGGCTGAGCCAACTTCCTTTGAAAATCGAGTAAGTTGGGCTGCTGTTCAGTCATTAAACCAAAGCGATCCACCAAATAAAGACGTGAGCGTGCATCAAGGTCGCTGAGCCCTTCAACTTTCATTTGTGCAATAATTTGTTCCGCAATACCACAGCCTGCTGAACCTGCACCTAAAATAACAATCGTTTGATCTTTTACCTGCTTTTTCACCACATGAGATGCTGCAATCAGGCTAGCTAACGCTACAGCCGCCGTACCTTGAATATCATCATTAAAACAACAGATTTGTTCACGGTAGGTAGTTAGTAAAGGCATGGCATTTTGCTGAGCAAAATCTTCAAACTGAATCAGGGCCTTCGGCCAGCGTCGTTGAATGGCACGAATCACATCATCGATAAATTGATTGTATTCATCGCCACTAATACGGGGGTGGTTCCAACCCAAATACAGCGGATCGTTGCGTAACTGTTGGTTATTGGTCCCAACATCCAGCGTAATAGGCAAAGTATAGGCTGGACTGATGCCGCCACAGGCAGTATAGAGCGACAGTTTACCAATGGGAATCCCCATGCCGCCAATGCCTTGATCACCTAGACCTAAGATTCGCTCTCCATCAGTCATCACGATAACTTTGACATTTTTACGGTTGACGTTGTGTAGAATTTCATCAATATGCGCGCGATCTGGGTAGGAAATAAAAATGCCACGATGTCGGCGATAAATATCGGAAAAACGTTGGCAGGCCTCACCGACAGTTGGAGTGTAAATGATCGGCATCATTTCACTTAAGTGATGTTTGAGCAGATGGTAAAACAGAGTTTCGTTGGTATCTTGGATATTGCGTAAATAGATATGTTTGTTGATGTCATCATTAAAAGATAAATACTGCTGATAGGAGCGGCGACTTTGTTCCTCAATGGTTTCGATCACGTGTGGAATTAGGCCGTGTAAATTGAAGGTATTGCGTTCTTGTATTGAAAATGCAGCTCCTTTATTCAACAACGGCAGTTCTAAAAGTGAATGAGCTGCATAGGGAATATAGAGCGGTTTTTTTATGGTTACATGATCCATCATGAGCTTGATCTCGTTACATCGATTGCAATGTCCGTATTCTGCTGAAAGAAGTATGGATTAAACGTCGAGACGTTGTGGTGAATAGGGACACAAGTGAAGAGAAATGCCTGATTTGGCTGTGATGTGTCTGACCAAATGCAGGCTTAGAGTTAAAATAAAGAGAGATAGACAACACCAAACAGGATCGTTTGATGTGCTGTCTGTAAAGCACTATTTAATAAAACTCAGTTCTTTACTAATCCGATCCAGCACTGGTTTCTTTTTGGCTTGGAACTGGGTTTTATTTTGCTGAATAAGATTATTGCCATGAGTATCAATCGAGATGATCAGCGGGCCAAATACCTTGACGCGGTTAATCCATAAGGTTTCAGGCATCCCGAGGTCTTGCCATTCAGCGCCTTCAATTTCCTCGACTTGAGTGGCTGCCAGTACCGCACATCCTCCAGGGAAAATCGCATGGACTGCTTTGTGCTCCTGACAGCCTGCGACAGTCTCAGGGCCCATGCCACCTTTACCCACAATCAGTTTCACCCCAGTTTGTTTGATAAATTCGCGTTCAAATTTTTCCATACGCATACTGGTGGTGGGCCCAATGGAGACCATTTCAAAACCGCCATCATCCTTTTTACGCACGATGGGGCCAGCATGGAAAATCGCACCGCCTTCTAAATTCACGGGAAGTTGTCGACCTTGTTCAATTAAGCGGCGATGTGCCACATCACGACAAGTAACTAAACGTCCAGTTAGATATACCACGTCACCAATTTTAAGATCGGCTAAGTCTTCATCACGTAATGGGGTGGTCAGTACTTTTTTCATAGCACAACTCCTTCGTGTGACAGAATTTCATAAGACATATCAGGGTTAATTTTAATTTTGCCACGGCGGTGTGCCCAGCAACCGGTGTTGACTGCCACGCCAATGGTGGATGGGTGACGAGCCGAAGACTCAATATTGACGCCCATGACGCTGTTATTGCCTGTTAAGCCCTGTGGGCCAATGCCAATTTCATTCAAGCCTTGTTCCAGCAAGTCTTCCATCAGTGCAGCACGAGGGTTATCACTTCTTGAGTCTACAGGGCGCATAATGGCCAGTTTGGACAAGCGTGCAGCGGTTTCAACTGAAGTGGACACCCCGACACCGACCAGTAACGGTGGACAGGCATTCACACCACGTTCGGTAATCACATCCATCACGAACTCAGCTACACCTTCGTAGCCTTGACCAGGCATCAAAACTTTAGCTGCACCTGGCAAGGTACACCCACCACCTGCCATATACACATCGATGGTACAGGTATCCTGTTCAGGGACGATGCGCCAGTCTAGCCACGGAATTTGGGTGCCCGTATTGGTGCCTGTGTTTTTCTCATCAAAGGTTTCAACTGCATTGTGGCGCAAAGGTCCTGTACGGGTCGCTTCTTCGGTCGCTTCACGTAAAATTTCCTGTAACTCACCCAACAGTGGGAAATGCGCACCCGCTTCAACAAAATATTGAATCACGCCAGTGTCTTGGCAGCTGGGACGGTTTAGTCGATCTGCTGCTTCTTGGTTTTCATCCATTGAATCATAAATTGATTTGGCCAATGGGTTGGTTTCCAATGTTTTCAGCTCAATCAGTTTGCTTTTGACATCTTTGGGTAAACGTTTGCCAATATAGGCTGTAAATTTGGCCATGGTGTCCGTGAGGGACTGTACGGCAAGTTCTTTGTCCATGGGAGGCTCCTTGTTAAGCGTTCAATTCGCTCGAATATCGAATAAGGTAAAAATGAAGATCATGAATTACTCAATTCAGCAGAATTGGCTTTATTTTTTTGAGTAAAACTTAAAACGAGGGTCAGGACGGTAGATAAAATCAGCAGACCTGCGACGAAATACAAACCGCCTGCAAAGCTTCCAGTTTGATCTTTAACCCAACCGATTATGGCTGGACCCGCAAAGCCGCCTAAGTTCCCAATCGAGTTAATGGTTGCGATGCCTGTCGCTGCTGCTGCACCCGATAGAAACATGGTTGGCATGCTCCACAGTGGTGGTTTAGAGCAACTGATGCCGACATTAACAATGGTGAGTGCTGCAATCAGGCCAAACATACTGCCAGTACTGGCTGCAATCGCGAGCCCCACAGCTGCGGTTAAACAAGCCAAAGCCACATGCCATGTGCGTTCATTGGTTTTGTCGGAGTGACGTGACCACAAAATCATGGCAACAACAGAGATAATAGGAGGAATGGCGTTCAATAGACCGACGGTCATTGAGCTGACACCCAGTTCTTTAATGATTTGAGGTGCCCAAATGCCAAGGGTATACAGCCCCGCTGAGGTACCGAAATAAATGAGTGCCAGAGCAAGCACACGTGGATTGGCGAGTCCGCGTAAAATACTGTGATGCTGTTGCCCCCCCTTATTGGCATCTTCTGCTTGCATGGTTTTAACCAACCATTCACGCTCATCGGGTTTTAACCACGCGGCTTTTTCAGGTCGATCTGTCATGTAGAAAAACACTACGACGCCTAGGATCACCGCAGGAATGGCTTCAATCAGGAACATCCATTGCCAACCTGCTAAGCCCATGATGCCGTGCATTTCCAGTAATGCTGCTGAAATAGGAGAACCAATCGCCGTGGCTATAGGGGCGGCAGCCATAAATAAGGCAATTACCCCTGCTCGGTTTCGTGCAGGGAACCAGTAGCTTAAATACAAAATAATGCCAGGGAAAAAGCCTGCTTCGGCGACACCGAGTAAAAATCGCATAACATAAAAGCTGGTTGAACTTTCGACAAAGGCCATCCCGCCAGCAATAATGCCCCAAGTCACCATGACCCGTGCAATCCAAATACGAGCGCCGACTTTGTGCAAAATAATGTTGGAGGGAACTTCAAAGAGGAAATAGCCCAAAAAGAAAATTCCTGCGCCAAAACCGAGAATCGAAGCGGTAAAGCCCAAATCTTCTTTCATGGTAATGGCAGCAAAACCAATATTGACTCGATCAATATAGGCAATTAAATATAAAATCATGATAAACGGCACAATACGCCAAGTGATTTTGCGTAGCGTCCGTTTCTCGATATCCATGTCCATGGCTTATCTCCATATCAGTAGCGATTACCTCCCGATTCGGTCGAAGTCACACCGCAATCGAGTTTGGCGAAAAAGCTCCCCGTTTGTGCACCGTTGTCCTTACACGGTGGACTTTATGACTCACTCAAGTTTCCTTGCTTGGGTGAGATATGTTGTTTGGGGGGTAACGTGATAGCGATATTAGAGGCTTTGCAAAACCGATGAATCGATATAAAGTTAAATCACTCTTGCAAAAAACTGAATAATCATGAGCTCAGATACCGAATTAGCATTTTTTTGTTTACTAATAAAACAGGGCAGTCTGGTTGCAACAGCGCGTGAGTTGAATTTAACACCCCCTGCTGTGTCCCGACGTCTGACACAAATGGAAGAGCGTTTAGGGGTTCGGTTATTGAATCGGACCACCAGACGCATCAGTTTGACCAATGAAGGCGAAATTTATTTTGAAAATGCTTCGCGAATCTTGAAAGAAATTGAAGAAATGGAACAGCAAGTGGCGCGGAGTCGTACCACCCCTAAGGGCTTGCTGCGAGTGAATGCCCCGTTTGGTTTTGGTCGAACCTACATTGCTCCTGCGATTTCAGACTTTGCGCGAAAATTTCCAGATATTGAAGTCCAGTTACATCTGACCGATCGTCCGATTCATCTGCCGAATGATGCGATTGATGTCTCGATTCACTTTGGGCAGGTACCAGACTCACGACTAATTGCGAAAAAAATTGCGGCCAATCGACGGCTTCTATGTGCTTCTCCGCGTTATTTGGCACAAGCTGGGATGCCACTTACGCCACGCGAACTGACCCTGCACCAATGCATTGTGTTAAGACAAAACGATGCGGCATATGCGAACTGGCGTTTAACTCAAGGGGATAAGGAAGAGACAGTTAAAGTGCATGGAAAATTGAGTAGCAATGATGGCCAAGTCACCATTGGCTGGGCACTCGATGGCCATGGTATTTTAATGCGCGCTGAATGGGACGTGGCCAAGTATTTAAAAAGTGGTCGTTTAGTCCAAGTCTTGCAGGACTATGAGACACCGCCTGCCGATATCTATGCGATTTATATGGATCGGCTCGAGCACTCACCAAGAGTGTCCTATTTTTTAGAACATTTAAGCCAGTATTTAAATGAACATACTGACTTAGCCCATGCCAACAAGAAAAGAACCTAAGTTATAGCAAGGATCGACTGAAAAATGGCATCTGAAGAACGATCTAAATCCAAATGATTTTGGCTTCACTCTTCCTATGCCGAAGCCAAACGTATACTGCCCTTATGTGCAAACCATAGATAAAAACACAATAAAGCGATGGCAATGCAAAAGCTAATGACCCCGAAACGTAATCCAAAGTGATCTGCTAGATAGCCCACAGCCACAATGGGCACAATCGTACCTAAATAACCCATAAAAAGATAGGTTGACATTACAGCCGCTCGGTTTTCTGTGGTGGTCATGGTATAAATCAGACCAAAAGCACCAATCAAAGTTAAACCGTGCCCAATTCCCACTAAAAAATCGCTGATAAAGAAAAATATACTCAGTTGAAACAGCATACACAAAGCTAAAATGCCTAGGCTTAGGATCAAGGTGATTAAGCCATAGTTGAGACACTGATTAGCAGGTATGGCTCTGGCAAAATACTGCACCACGGCAGAGATAATCAAAATACTGGTAATGGCTGAGCCACTGACGAGTGGGCCATGCCACGGCAGAATATCACTGACAAATGACGGAGATAAAGAAGCAAATAAGCTAAATGCAGCAAAGGCACTAAATGCGGTAAATCCAACAATCAAAAACAACTGATGATATTGTACTTCTGGTCGGAGTAGTTTCGGAGCAAGACTAAAGGGCTGTACTGTAAACGTGGGAGATTGAACCCAAAATAAGCCAAAGAAACACACTACAGCACCAAGAATAACGGGGAGATAAGGGCTGACCAAAGGGTATTCTGAAAATTGAGCAATCAGGCCACCAATCAGCGGGCCTAAGCCAAAACCTACTGCGGTAATCATCGAACTCAGTTGTGGCGCTATTTGTTGATGACTTTTCGGTACGGTATACATTAGTCCCAATAAAGCTGAAGTGGTCATCAAACCAGACGCAATACCAATAATAAAGCGCCCCAAAGACAGGATTAGAGCATTAGAAGCATAGACAGAAATCACCAATCCCACGGTGATAAATACCAGCCCCACTTGTAAGGTACGTAGATAGCCGATGCTATTACTGGTCCGTCCAAGAAAGAGTAATGTGGCAAGACAGCCGAACATATATGCCACAAAAATATAGGTGATTTGGCTCGGCAGTAAATGCCATAAGGCTTGGTATAGGGGGTAAAGCGGACTGGCCAAAGCTGTCCCCATTGTTCCCATCATTAAAGCAAGGCTAACCATGCAAAATGGACGCCAAGAAGTGGTTGTTGTCATGCAAATGCCATGAGGCTCTCTGTCAAAACAAGTGATCTGTTTAAACAGTGAGAAGAAAATGATAGAGAGCAACAGTGTATCGGCTTGAGGAAAAAATGGTCAACTAAAAACTTGAAAAAGAACGCAATAAAACTTAGCCGTAACGTTTCAGCAGTTTTAAGAACTCAGCTAACTCTTCTTCATTGACCTGTTCTGCATGTGCTAAAACATGATGGCGTAAGTGGGCTTCAACGAGTTCATTCATTAGCCCATTGACTGCACCTTTTATGGCAGCAACTTGTTGTAAAACGTCGATACAACTGGCTTCTGGATGCGCAATGGAGTGCTCAACAGCGTTCACTTGCCCTTGTAAACGTTTTACGCGGTTTAAAATTTTTTTATCTTTATGCAAATGACTCAACACATTGCTCCAAAAAATAAATATACTGTATGGGAGTATATTGGTGAATGATTTTAAATGCAAAATAGCCCATCACGTCAGCACACGCATCATTTTGATGAAGGTAATCCACTGGCCCAAAAACGGATATTAATCGCGACCATTTTAACGGCAGTCATGATGTTATTAGAAGTGATTGGTGGATGGATTTTCCAATCAATGGCTTTACTGGCAGATGGTTGGCATATGAGTTCGCATATGCTGGCACTGGGTTTGGCGTATTTTGCCTATCGTGCTGCACGGCATTATGCCCATGATCAGCGCTTTAGTTTCGGCACATGGAAAATTGAAATTCTTGCAGGTTACAGCAGTGCTATTTTGCTGATGGTAGTAGCAGGTTTTATGGCTTTTCACTCAATTCAACGCCTTTTTTCGCCTGTACAAATTCATTATAACGAAGCAATTCCAATTGCGATTTTAGGCTTATTGGTTAATTTAATCTGTGCATGGTTGCTGCACGATGGCGACCATCACCATCACCATCACCATCACGCTCATGATCATGCAGCAGAAGTACATGCCCATCATCATGATTTAAATCAGAAAGCTGCATTTATGCATGTGGTGGCAGATGCTGTGACGTCTATTTTTGCTATTATTGCTTTGATTTTTGGTAAGTATTTTGGTTGGGATTTTCTTGACGCTGCCCTTGGGATTGTGGGGTCAATATTGGTGGCAAAATGGGCATGGAGCTTAATGCAAGAAACGGGAAAAACCTTGTTAGATGCTGAAATGGACCATCATGTGGTGGAAGAAATTCGCGAGGTAGTGGCAGAACTACCACAAACGACTTTGACCGATTTACATGTTTGGAAAGTAGGTAAAGGCAAGTTTTCATGTATTTTGGCTTTAGAAACAACATCGGATTATTGTGCAGATCAGGTGCGTGAGATGCTGTCGATTCATGAGGAAATTGTTCATGTTTCAGTCGAGATTAACTCTATTTTATTTGATGTTCCACGTGAAACTTTGGTCGGTTGATCGTTCTGTCATGTTGGGTTTCGGTAAAGCATAAGAAAAAATGATTCAATGCTTGAATAATACACTCTACACTAGCGCCGTGGTTCTCCGATTGAAAGAGCAAAAAGTGATGATAAAAAAACTGGGTTTGGCACTACTTACAAGTGCAATTGCAAGTATGAGTATGGCCAGTGTAGAAAGTGTTCAAGCCAACTTAAAAAAGAATTATCCAAATATTAATGTTCAAAATATTCAAAAAACAGAAATGTCGGGCATTTATAGCGGATCTTTAGATGGCGAAATTGTGTATTTAGGTGAAGCGGCTGAGCATGTGATTGCAGGTTCAATGGTGCGCTTAAAAGATCAGAAAAATTTAAGTGCAGCTTTATATGTGCAACAAAATTCGCTCGATTGGAATAAGCTGCCGTTAAAAGATGCCATTAAAATGGTTAAAGGCAATGGGAAACGCCAATTGGCTGTTTTTTCAGACCCGAACTGTCCTTACTGTAAGCAGTTAGAGGCTGAGTTGAATAAGCTGAATGATGTGACCATCTACACTTTTATTTACCCCATCAAGGCACAATCAGTTGCACCATCGAAGCAAGTATTTTGTGAAGCAGACCCTGCCCTTGCGTGGAAAAATTTGATTGCGAAAGGAACTCAGCCGACATCGAAAAAACCGTGTGCTAATCCAATTGAACGTAACTTACAATTGGGACAGAGCTTAGGCTTACAAGGAACGCCTGTGGTTATTTTCTCAAATGGTTTTAAAGTGAATGGCGCTGTGCCTTCAACCACCATTGAAAATATGTGGCGTGAACTGGGCTTATAATAGTCCAAATATAAAAAGCACCTGAAAAGGTGCTTTTTTTAATGGATGTTTTAGGCTTTTTTGGTGACCATGTTATAGATGAATAAAATAATGATGGCCCCAATAACTGAAGCAATAAAGCCTGCTGCCGAGCCTTCACTATAGAGACCAAGTAAACGACCGCCATAGGTAGCTAAGAGTGAACCTGCAATCCCCAGTAACGTGGTAACAATGAAGCCTGCTTTATCATCACCTGGATGAATGGCACGCGCGATGAGACCTGCAATAAAACCTACGACAATAGCAACAATAAGTGACCACATGAGCCAACTCCTTTTTTTATCATGTCTTTGTTTTTAAATCATGTGCAAAATTATCATCGGGCATAATGCGACTATGCAGTAGAGTGAATCTGCTAAAAACTGTATGTTTTATGTACTTATGTGATAGTGAAAATAAAAAAAGTGGCCTTCGGCCACTGCTGTCCCATAGTTTTG
>NZ_DKIK01000178.1:0-22667 GCF_002454215.1 Acinetobacter sp. UBA6720 | reverse complement strand
ATCGAAAGATGGGGGCTTTTTTATTGATTTGATTACAATTTTCTCTAACATCTAAAGGCAGTATAGACAATTTCAGCAAAGTCTTACCATAGATAGTGTCACCTTTACATCAATTTCTAAGCTGCCTACATGGCAGTGAACTTACAACTCCCGAAGTTGTAGACCCTACTACTTTTCTAAGCTGCCTACATGGCAGTGAACATTACAGCAGTCGGCCGATACATCATTACTCATTTCTAAGCTGCCTACATGGCAGTGAACTCTGCTAAATCTATGACTTGTTGACCAATATCTTTCTAAGCTGCCTACATGGCAGTGAACGATTGAAGTCAATTTCAATGAGTTTGACGAAATTTCTAAGCTGCCTACATGGCAGTGAACGTGGGCCAGTTTCTTTTAAGAAACCCGTTTGATTTCTAAGCTGCCTACATGGCAGTGAACATGCATCACCATCAATGATGCAGATCCGCAGCTTTCTAAGCTGCCTACATGGCAGTGAACATTACTCAGGAAGAAATCCGAGATCCTGAAACTTTCTAAGCTGCCTACATGGCAGTGAACAAGTTCTCGAATATTTAGGCAATGTCAGCAATTTTCTAAGCTGCCTACATGGCAGTGAACGGAAAAAGAAAAATTATTCTGACTGGTCATCATTTCTAAGCTGCCTACATGGCAGTGAACCAAACGGGGGCGTTTTCTATTGGTGATTCTATTTTCTAAGCTGCCTACATGGCAGTGAACGTGGAATGATGTACAAAATAAGTATGTTGATTTTTCTAAGCTGCCTACATGGCAGTGAACGTTTCCAATTGCCTTTATGCTCTACATTTGGATTTCTAAGCTGCCTACATGGCAGTGAACTGTGATTTTGCAGATCACAGACCAGAGCCATATTTCTAAGCTGCCTACATGGCAGTGAACACAGCGAAATCTTGCACCAACTTATAGAAGTTTTTCTAAGCTGCCTACATGGCAGTGAACACTTCACAAAAATTTATGTCATGACTGCATTTTTTCTAAGCTGCCTACATGGCAGTGAACAACATGCCGTACAACGTTGGTTGTGTTTCAGCTTTCTAAGCTGCCTACATGGCAGTGAACATGCAACTGTTCAAGAAGAACAAATTCCGTTATTTCTAAGCTGCCTACATGGCAGTGAACTTAGATATCTGTATTTCCATGCTTATAGGAACTTTCTAAGCTGCCTACATGGCAGTGAACCGTAATGACCACCTGAAACTAGACATACCAGTTTTCTAAGCTGCCTACATGGCAGTGAACTCGCAAATAATCATTTTGATTAAGCCTGTTTATTTCTAAGCTGCCTACATGGCAGTGAACGACTTTATTGCTTCTGCAATTGCTGTAGCCAATTTCTAAGCTGCCTACATGGCAGTGAACGTTAATCGTATTCGTATTTTGTTTTGCGCTTTTTTCTAAGCTGCCTACATGGCAGTGAACGCTGAATTAGATGCAAAAATTTATATGAATGATTTCTAAGCTGCCTACATGGCAGTGAACAACAAGGATTTGACAAGTTATTTAAACCAAATTTTCTAAGCTGCCTACATGGCAGTGAACCTGCCTGTGCGAATACTTTGGTCGAATCGTATTTTCTAAGCTGCCTACATGGCAGTGAACTGTATACGTCTTACAAGTTAACTCTTTAGTTGTTTCTAAGCTGCCTACATGGCAGTGAACAGATAATCTTGAGATGGGAGCTGTATTTCAAATTTCTAAGCTGCCTACATGGCAGTGAACATGGCGGTAAAGCAACCATCATTGCTTTGTTTTTTCTAAGCTGCCTACATGGCAGTGAACTTGTCGTGTTCGTTATTGTCCCGTTTGCCAATTTTCTAAGCTGCCTACATGGCAGTGAACTGACAGTTTCACCAGTAGCGGGGTCTGTTATTTTTCTAAGCTGCCTACATGGCAGTGAACCTGACGAGCCTGAAGAACTCAAGCCAGTATTTTTTCTAAGCTGCCTACATGGCAGTGAACAGTAAAATTAACACAAAAAATAAAGCTATAACAGTGAGTTAAGCTTTAAATCTAGTAAAAGACCCAAGTTTTAACCCACGTTTATAACTTATTGATTTTATTAAGCTGTTAAAGAGTATAAAAATATTGGGTTAAAATTCGGGTACAGAACTCTGTGAACTTAAACCATAGGTACTAAAAACCTGAGTTGCAGATTTTTCCGTAGCGTTCTTTTCAATGAACAACTTAAACCATCTCTTATCTTGTTCATCAGAAGTACTTAAACTTTGCAATTGGATATAAGGTAAATCCGTTGTTGTTACAACATTACTATAACGAGCCAATGCTTCATCAAAACTAATATCACCACGCTTCACACGGTGACGAGCCAAACGCTGTGGATTAGTTTTCACCTGTTTACGCCTATAAATGGCATAGCCTGTGATTCTATTTTCAGGAACAGGACGTACACTCGTGATATGTGTGTAATCTAATAAACGATCTAGCCATTTTCTGATGTCCAATTTTTGTAAATCTATTTCAGATATAGCAAAAATACGTAGTTTCCCACCTAAACCAACTTTAGATCTTTTATTTTCCTGTACTTCATACACATAATCAGGAAAAGAAATTCCTATTGGCACTTGATTGTACTGATCTTTCATTTCTACCAAAGCAAAATGTAACTGCATATAGATTTTTGACCAAAGGAAATAAGGTGAAATCTCAGCTTGATCAATCAAAGTAATTTCTTGGTAATAATCCATTGATTACTCCTTACCACTTTGACCAAATACTCCACCACGAACTAAAACTGCCATCACATAATGTTCTTGTTCAGTATTAGCCAATGACTCACCTAAAGCGTACTTATCAAATAAATTAAAAAAATCAACTTTATCTTTCGGAGTTCTATATGCTTTTCCAAGATTTGTAACCGCACCATACGGTTCTATCGCAATTGCTGTTTTTTTATCATCAAATTCAGGATACCAAGTATCAATCGTACGCAGTGCATTACCGATTTTTTGAGAATGCATTGCAGCAACATCATTCACTTGATAAAGAATTTTGCTCTTATTGCCTTTTCCTTTATCTAATACCAACTCTTCACTTGGATAGACTTCTTGCGCTTTACCAACTAATGCATAAGCTTCAACTTTAATTAATAGATAAGCAGTTTCACCTTTCAAAGCCTGTGCAATTTGGTTCGCTAAGTTTTGTACTTTCTCATCAATCTGATCAAAGTCATGCAATGGATATTCCAAAGCATTAAAAGTGATTGCTGCTTGATCATTAATCGTAACAACAACTTCTACTTTTTCAGCTCCAACACGATTACGCCATAAAAACCGAGCATTGGCTATATTAAGTGCATAGCGTTTAGCAAGCTCAGTAAAGCCATATTGTTCAATATAGTTTTTTGCTACAACTTGATAAGAAGCTAAGAAATTTTCATTGTTACAAGCAGATGGATTTTCAATTCCACCGAGTACTTTTAAGGTAAATCCAACTTTTAAAGTGTCCTGATTTTCTCCCAAAGCACATGCATCTACAGTCTGTAAATTGGCTTTCTCAACCTCTGCATTCAGTTTCATTGGGTCACCTGCAACAGCAGGCTTTAAACGGTTTGAAATCGTTCCTCGTACCGATTTTTCAATCAGCTTTAATGCTGTTTGTTCATTACGATTAATCCAAGTTGTTCCGTAAAAATAACCATCAGATGGAACAAGTTTCTTTTCAAATGCCAGTACACTTGCAACTACTTTTTCATTTTTAGCCATGAGTTTTTCCTTTTTTCAATATAAAATTAAGTTGTAGTTTGGTTTTTACAAAGGTATAAATTATTTTCTAAATCAACATGATACTTCCACAACAGTTGATCAAGGTGTTCTATACGATACGGCATCACAAATTCACCTAACGTTAAAACGCTTTCAGCAAATCTATGCGGTGTATTGGCATCACGTTGATTTTTTGCTTTTCCCAATTCGGAAATTCCCTGAAAACCAACAGCAATAGGCACAAGCCAACCTTGAGCTTTACGCTTTGATGTCCATGTCACTTTGTCATCTTGATCTAGACTAGAACTATGTATGACTTTTAAATAATCTAAAACCGCATCTAACGCATCTCTGCCCTGATTCATACTTTCTATAACAAGATCACGACGCTCAATCAGTACATGTCCAAGCATGAGCTTATTTAAGATGGGTTTTAATTCCTTATCCTGACTTTCATCTTCATCAAAATCCAATATTTGACAATTCTTAACTGCTAAAACATCTCCACTCGCAAATTTCATGCTGCACACTAGATCAGGGATAAGCTCTAAAAGTTGATCTCTTTTTTTCTTACTCAAATTTTCAATTTCAATTAAAAGTGAAACTTCCAAATGACAACGAGCTTCTTCAATAAAAGCAGGTCTACTCCCATCCTTATCTAATGGATTCGCTGTACCTATAATGGAATGAACAAAATCCCCTTGCCCTTTATAAGTTTGCAAATTAAATTCATGGCAGCTAATTGCCACTTTAGTTAAAGTCACATCACACGTTTTAGTTTGTAATTTACGTTGCAAAGCATGAACTGCACCAAGCCAAGCCGTCATTGCAGGAAATCCGATGGTATATGGACTACTCATTGCATTGGCATTGTGAAGTTTTAAATGTGAAATCAATAAAAAATGACGCATTAAAAAAACTCCTTATCTTCATCCAGTGCTTCAAATACAATACCTTTTAACTCAATAATTTCAGGGCTACCAAATAACTTAGAACCATAAAAGTCTTCAAAGCTGTCTAAAATCCATTTTGCAGTTCTTCGAGCAATTTCATCTCGCCATTCACTTTCAGTTTCTCTTACATCTAAATATGCATCGTCAAGCCATATTTTTTGCTTTAGAGCTAAGGATTGATAATGCTCCTTTTTAGACCATCCCTTTTCATTTTTACGTATACAAAAGGCAATAAATAAAATATCTCCAACCATTTGACGTAAAATTTTTTTAATTTTTTTACGTGTATGCTGATTATTAATTCCAGTGACATATTTCTGTAAGCTTTCAAATTCACTACCAAATCTTTTCCAATATAGACACTGTTGAAAAAAATCTTGACTGGGTAATTTAATATTACGGTTTTCAAACTTAGGTGGACAAGTTGATAATAAATAAGCTCGTCCTGCATTTTGACTATTTAAAACACTGACATTTTGAGGTTGAGTTCCACCATACCCCGTTACAGTTAAATCAAAAATATCGGAATAGCCTATTTCATGATGCTCATTTTTCTTACGTGACTCTTTAGCTTGTTTAGTGTCTTCAGAAAAACGTATCGCATCAATGGATTGTTTTAGTCGAGTGATTAATCCTGATGGCGTTAAAATAGAGAGTAAATGATATTGTGCTTCACGAACTGGAAAATAAACTTGTTTCACTAAGTGATCTGTTTTAACAGAATGATCTGTTACTTTTATTTTTAAAAATTCTGTACTTAAAGTATCAAAGTTTAATTTTGCATGAGTAATTAGAGTTTTCAATGCTTGATCTTGCTGTTCAAAACCGTCCAATACCGTGAACTTTTCATTTAATGGTAAGGACAAAAACTTAAATACATCCATTGCAGCAGCATTGCCAAATACATCTAATGAATAATCCACATTCCCACTTCGTAAATAGCCATCATTAGATTGTTCTACTTTAGCAATCACGCTTGAAGTTTTTGCACTTGGGTGACTGAATTTACTTGGGTGACTGACCATAGAAAGCTGTGTAACTCGCTTTGCTGCATCAGGTAGCCATTCATTTAAACTAAACTTATCATTTGCCTGTTTTTGTAATTCGCTTATTACCGTTTCATTTTCAGCCTTTTTTATTCGCTCTTTTAACCAAAGTTCTTTTCGCTCATTCAAAAATGTATAAATGCTTTCAGCCATATATCCCCCACTTATTATTTATCTAAAACTACAAGTCCAAATTGTTCAGAATAAACAAGTCTTTTATTCTCATCATATTCAGGTAACATAATTTCCCCATAGCGTTCTGATAATGTTTCTACCTTTTCAGAAATATCCTCATTTTCGCTCAATTTATCAAGAGAAAGACGACACAAAATGTCGTGATAATTTCGATTTAACCATAATCTTTGTTGTTCTAATTCGTTTAATTGCATGTGATGAATATTATAAAAACCATTACGATCAATATATTTTCCAAAATCATCTTTTACACAAAATACAAGCTTGTGATTTTTTAACACTGCAAAAAGCTGAATATTAGGTGAACTTTGTCTAAAAGGCGTAAATTGCTGAGGTAAAGCCGTTAAAAACCAGTTTTGAGTCAACCACGCATTGAGGGGCTTCGCACCTACTTTATTATATGAAGTTAAAGCATCAGCCATGACCGCATGTTCAAGATCAGCCAATTTTTTTACAGCTTGTAAAGGTTGATTTGCCTGAATACGTGGAACGGCATTGATATTAAAATCAACATTTGAAATATCGAGTAATTCTTTTAGATCTTTGGTCTGTAATTTGAATTTATCATTATTCATTTCACAACCTGGCTTTTCAAATGCGACCTTCGCCTTTCGTACGCCTTTCAAATTATATTGCATCAAAGCAATATTTGGTTTTTGAATATCCTGTTCCAGTTTTCGATGCCGTAATACCCGCCCAGCAAGTTGGATGATAGAGCGATAAGAGGATGGCTCTACAATTGCCCAATCAAAATCATGATCTCGACCAACCTCCTCTACAGGCGTAGCAACCAAGATAAAAACAACATGTTCATGCTCTGTTGAATCTAAATGCTGTCGAATCACATTTTCTGAAAATGCAGTTGCCTGCTCTCCTACTTTTTCTTTGCGCTTCAAAACCTGATCTAAATGTCGCTCCTGCTCACTACGTAATAGCAAAACTTGACGACTATGATATGCCATGACACGAGGTGCAATTCCTTGTGACCACTCGGCATTTAATAGATATTGAGTGAGCGCGACACATGGCGAAATATTCGCTATGCGTACCACACCAAAAGAAACTTTTTTGCCTGTTTTAATATCAATACTGTAATGATTTAGATGCAATTGTTCAGCATTCTGCTGAATTCGTTCAAAATATTGCGACTGTAAACTTTGATCTAAACGTTGTACTTCTTTTTCTGCAACAAGGTCAGCGCAATCTATAATATAAGCTCTATGTTTTACGATTTGTTTACTTAATGCATTTACTCGAAGCTCAATAAATTGATCATGTGTATTCTTATATTGCTGTATCGTTTCTTTTGATTTGCTTGAATCAATGATTTGAATTTTAGTTTTAAATTCATCAACCCACATTGCAGTCATATTTGTATTTTTAAGTTTTTTAAACGCACAATACAATGACCAACCTTGCTGATACGCATTAAAGAAACCCTCAGCTAATGCAGGTGGAATGGTTGCCGAGGAAATCATCACTTTTCGCCCTAACATCCCTGCCAAATGTACAAGTCGAGCAATCGCAATTAAGTCCTGACCGTTAAAATCATCAACTTCATCAATCACCAAATCTGAAGATGAAAGTCTCAAACTGGGTAAAATATATTTTCCACCTCGTTTGGTTTCCGTGGCTGCCATCATATGATCAATGGTGCAAGCTAAAACAGGTTTATATAAAAAAGCTTTATTACGTTGTTCCTGATGCTTTGGAAATAAAGCATTCATAAACTCTGCTTGAGGCATAGCGTCATAATCAAGTTCATTGTCTAATAGTTCTTCCAGTGACTCTGAACCTATTTCCTCAATACTTACTTCATCTGGCTGAGTATTTTTTATATTTTGATGATGTAATTCCTGAACAGCTTTTGAACCAATTAAAACAGCAAGCTCATCATTGCTCAAACCAATATCATGACGATATGAATCACCAGTTTGTAAAGTTAATGTTCTGAGTCCTAAAGCTAAGATATAGCGTAATGATTGCCCATCTTTGGATAGAGCTTGCATAATTTTAGCATTGGCAATCGTTTTACCCTTACCCGTACTCGCCATATTGACAATAAACCAACCTTGTTTCTCCACTCCCTCATTTTTTTGAATAAATTGTTGTATCCCTTTCACTGCCTGATCTTGCCATTCAAAACCTTGAGGACTTTTCTTTTTTAATTTTTGAATATCATAAGCGGGTTCCATGTCATCGGCTAAGCGACTTAAAGACTGAGCAACTCGCATTGCATTGTCACTGACCCGTACTAAATGCTCATCTAAAAATTGTTTGGCTTGTTTCGTTTTTGGGTCAGTATTTGCAACGAGTGATAAATTGGTTTTCCACGTTTTATCTGCCTCACAAGATGAATAATAGTGATCACCCAACATGAGACATAATCGTGCATGATGTAAAATCACTCGCCAACTGCCATCAACAAAAATCTGCTGTGATGCTTGAGACTCTTGTAATAAACGTGTTGACCATTTTTTAATTTGCTTGTTCCATTCAGATGACTGAGTCAACAAACCTTGTTTAAACTCAAAACACAATTTAAGACGTTGTTGATACTCTTTTTCCTCAAATTTATTTTGATAACCCCAATCTGCTTCGATAAATTCAAATAATTCAACGATGCTATTTGCAGGTTGAACCGTATATTCTTTTAACGCTTTATCATCTTTTAAATTAGGTAAACGATGATGTGACACAATCAACCATGCGACCAACTGTGCTAAAGGTGGAAGTTGGTCTAAAACTTTTGATTGATCTGAATTTTTCACAATCGTTTGTTTGAGTACTTCTTCATTCCAACTTTGACTGATAAATAAATTTAGCCATGCTTCATCAGTTTCAATATCGCCTGATGATTGAACCAATGCATTGAGCAAAAGACAGGAAATCCATTCATGCCGTAAAGGATCACCTTTAAATTGATTGTTTTTACTGAGGAGTTTCTGCTGAAATAAAACCGTTGCTTTGCCCCAATCGTGAAGTAGTGCGGACACTGCAACCAACGCTTTAATAAGAGGTAAATAATGCCAATCATTTTCCCATTTATTTTGATCTAATTTTTTCTTCGTGGTATTTACAGGCACAATGCCCTGCTCATTAAATTTGTTTCGATTTCCAACGACCCACAGCAACTCACTTCTACGACGACCACGTATCCATTGACAACTGACCGCCGTACTTTTGGTAACGGTCTTTCTCAACAATTTTTTAACAGCAATCAAACCATCTTCGGTAATGACTGTTTGCCATGTATTATCACCTATTCGATCCGCAAAAGCATCGAGTACACGGCGAGTTCGAGGAATCGCTTTCTTTTCACACTGGCTAATGAAGGTCACAATCATAATTCACTTGCCTCTGTATTAAAGTTTTTACAAGCTTGCGTTTTCACCTGATCAAACATCCAATCCAAACAGCGATATTCAGTGAATTTTTGCAGTAACTGCTGTCTAAACTCTTGCTCAGTCATACCTTCTTTGGCACAAATAAATGCCCAAGGTAAAACCACTGCATCCTTAATTAAATCCGCTACATCAAATACCAAAGCACCACGTCGAGTTTTACCATGCATCACAGCAAATGAATGAGAAATGCCTAACACCCAAAGCGTGGTTGCGGCTAAACCGTAGGCGAGATAATTACCATGATTCAAAAAGTCATTGGCTAAATCCCCCTGTTCAGGATTACGTTCAAAACTGAGTTTGCAACGTGTTGCCGCAATTTTATAAAGTTGTTTGGTCATTTGTGCTTCAGCAAGCAATAAATCACCAACTTTGCTTTGATGCGGAATTTTCTTTTCAAATCCTGTTAACGCTTGGGTGATATCTTGGTCATCAAGATAAAATCCTTCGGCTTGTAAATCCCGATCTTTAGCCCAAACTTTACGAATAAACTCAATACGGGCGAACTGAAATTGTTTTGCGACCTCTAAACGTTTCGCCTCATCAAACCAAAAGCTCATCCACCCCTGCATGTACTCTGTTGGACGAAATTCACTTTGTGGCATCATCCATTCAATTTCGCTCCCCATAAATAAAGGCGTTCCACCGCCGCCTGTAAAACCGACCAATACTCCTGCACTGGCGAGCATCCGCATCGCTGCTTGGGTAATGGATGTGCCTGTACCCAATAAAATGACCGTGGTATTGGCGATTGGAATATTCCAATATTGGTTTTCATTTTTGGCTTCTGTGAGATATAAAACTCGACCATCTTTTTGCATGACACGTGCATGTTCAAGGTAGTAAAGATTGGCACGTTTAGAATGTAAAATTGCTTTTAAATCGGAAGGATTAAGTTGTTCCATTATTGTTATCAATTTTAAAGAGGCGTTATTATTAAAATATCTTCACCCCATCTTTATTGAAATAAAATTAAGCAAGCTAACGTCACATCTTGACGCAGAATCTTCGCAAGATGCATCTGTATGGTAATTTATACCTCGATTTGCTGAAACTACTTCGTAACAACCCTCTTTAACTTCCTAAACCCCTAGTTATCTATTCTCAATAGAATTTCCATCAAGGTCATAAAGATTTACTGCTCGTGCACCAGTATCAAGAAATAATTCTTTAAAAGCTCGTATTTCAATCTTAGCTAAATTAGCCTGTATTGGCTCCATTATTTGGACAATCGCAATAGGAGCTGTAAACTTGAAAAAAGATAAACTATTAGAATGATGTTTCATTAAAGCTTTCAATGTTGTTGTAGCACTTTCAAAATCTGCCAAAATCATTCTCGGATGATCATAAGGTATTTGAGGAACTTCTGTTGCTTTGACAGTACCATCCCCTGACATCAAATCCATACGGTTTTTATAAAAATGTACCCACATTGCTTTAGGATGTTTCTTTAAATCGTCGCTTATCATCTTGATTCTTAATTTTCTCTAAATTAACATAATACGCTTATACGAAGTGCTTGAAATTTTCCTTTTAGCATCAATCCCCCAGCCAAAAAGATTTTAGAATTCAGCATACTAGAACGGCTTTTCATCATTATTCATGCTTCACACTTACTGTTTAAACAAGATAAAGCCACTGAGCCTAACCGCTCATGAAAACCGCTAACTTGAGTGATAAAACCATGATTATCTTATATCAAGCCGAGCCTTTCTCTTGTTTATAGAAAGACCCAGCCCACCAGATCACATTAGAACTTTACTAAGTCACCTTTTAACGCCACCCCTGCTAATGCCGTACCTTTCGCACATTGGTAAGTCGTGGTGCTACGTGTTTCGTTGGACTTATAGAAACTCACCAAATTGGTCACGGCATTTGCACCTTTTGCTTTTGCCGTATTTTGGAACTGAATCAACGCAGAACGTAGCACATGATCACATGAACTTTCTGCCGATTTAGCAAAACCATTGGTTTTTTTATTGGTCACTAAGCCTTTTTGAATGACCTTGCCACCTGACTTAGTGCCCGCTAAATAAAACTTGACTGAACCATCCAACACCCCATCAGCGACAGCACGGTTTACAGCTTCTTGAAAATTGAAATCATGCATTTGGTCAGCTGCTTGAGCCGATGCAATCCCACATAAAGACAATACTGTTACTGCAAAAGCTTTTTTAAAAGACATCATTTTTCCCTCATCTTATTTGAAACGTTTAAAAATTAAGGAGGTATTAATCCCTCCAAAAGCAAAATTGTTGCTCATCATGGTTTGCGTTTCTGCTGAACGCATGCCCGATACCACATAATCCAGATCACCGCAGGCGCTGTCAATCTGATCTAAATTTAAAGTCGGCACCAATTGATTGCGTCGCATCATTTCAATACTGAGCCATGCTTCAATGGCGCCACACGCCCCAAGTGTATGCCCAAAATAACTTTTTAATGAGCTGATCGGTTTTTTACCTAAGATCCGCGCAGTCGCTTGTGATTCAGCAATATCCCCCTGATCGGTCGAGGTACCATGCGCATTAACATAATCAATATCTTCGGCTGTAAGCTGTGCATCTTTGAGTGCCAACTGCATACAACGGCCCATCATTTCAGAATCAGGTCGGGTTACATGCTGACCATCGGTATTGCTGCCATACCCCACAATCTCGGCATAAATGGTCGCCCCACGCGCTTGCGCATGTTCATACTCTTCTAAAATCAAACAACCTGCACCTTCACCCACCACCAAACCATCTCGGCTTGCATCAAACGGACGTGGGGTTTTCTCTGGATGGTCATTTTGCACACTGGTCGCCAATAGGACATCGAACACGGCTGAACCCGCTGCACTGAGCTCTTCTGCCCCGCCTGCAATCATCACAGTTTGCTTGCCATATTTGATTGCTTCATAAGCCTGACCAATCGCCATGGAACCCGAAGTACAGGCACTTGAGGTCGGCAGCGTTAAACCCTTTAAACCAAAATACACCGTCATATTGACTGCACTGGTATGCGACATCATACGAATATAGGTTGTCGCATTCAGTTGGCTCATATTGTGCTCAATCAACATGGCACCAAACTCACGCACAGCATCCACACTGCCCGCAGAGGAACCAAAGGCCACGCCTGCATCACCACTTTTTAAGATATCCGCATGCAGTAAACCTGCATCTTCCAATGCTTTTTCAGCACATACCGTAGACATTAAAGCAACACGTCCCATGCCACGGGTCACTTTACGGTTAAAATGCTTCGGTACAGTAAATGACTCCACCGGGCCAGCCAATTTACTGCGTAAATCAGGGTAAATTTCCCAGTCAGGCATATAGCGAATACCGCTTTTGCCTTGTGCAAACTGCTCAAAAATTTGTTCTGCGGTTTCACCCAAAGAGGTAATTCCAGACATGCCTGTTACGACTACACGTTTCATTAGATCAAGCCTCCATTGACTGAAATCACTTGACGAGTGATATAACTGGCATCATCACTACATAAAAACTTCACCGCTTTTGCGACTTCTTCTACCTGTCCCATGCGTTGCATCGGGATCATTTTCAAGGCGTGTTCTTTAACTTCTTCGTTCACCATTTCGGTTTCAATCAAGCCAGGAGCAACACAGTTCACCGTAATTTTGCGTTTGGCCAATTCCAGTGCCAATGCTTTAGTCGCTCCAATCAAGCCTGCTTTGGCAGCGCTATAGTTCACCTGACCACGATTCCCCATGATTCCAGATACTGAAGACAAGGTCACAATACGTCCGCCCTTTTTCAAGCGAATCATCGGCATCATCAGGGGTTTCAGCACATTATAAAAACCGTTCAGAGAGGTCGAGACCACATCATCCCAGTCTTCATCGGTCAATGCGGGGAAAGCACCATCACGGGTTAGTCCTGCATTCAACACCGCACCGTAAAAAGCACCATGCTGTGCTATATCTTGCTCCAAAATGTCAGCAATCTTTTCACGCTCATTCACATCGAACATCAGTACATGACTCGCCTGTCCAAGCGCTTGAATCTCCTGAGCCACTGCTTCGGCCTCAGACTGTCTTGAGCGGGCATGGACCGTGACATCAAAGCCTGCCTTTGCCAACTCTAAAGCGATCGCTTTACCTATTCCACGACTCGAACCCGTGACTAAAACTCTTCTGTTCACACTAATTTTCCAATGATTTCATTCATATTTTCAGGCTCAAATACGCTCAACATAGCGCTGAACCGATGTTCTTGATATTCAATTTCACAATTAAACTGCCCCAAACCTTCGTGCAGATAACTTTGTTCGACCCGAATCTGCACGGTTGTACCCAAACTAAAATAGGCACAGGGTAACTGCATTTTACGCGTTCCCAATAAAAAGCCAATTTTCGGTGGCAATCCTTTGGTTTGCCCTTTATAGCCTGCATAGGCACTAATGGTCTGCGCCATCAGCTCAATACTGCTCCATGTGGGCAAGCCATCTGGTTCACAAAACATCAAATCGGGTGTGATGTGAAGTTCTGCAATCGCAAACGTATCATTGGCTTCAATCAGATGACTTACAAAAACCATCGGTTTCGCATGCGGAATAAACTGTACTGCGTCCATCATGACAAAACCGTCCCGAAAATTAAACTGATGTTGCTCCCCCCAAAAGCAAAAGAATTACTCATCGCATAGCGAATGGGTGTATTCAAATGCGGTGTAAGCACATAATTTTGCCCAGCCAACGCATCGTCCAATTCACCTGCATGATGCAGTGGCAACCAGGATTGATCCAATAAAACCTGCTGGCAAATAAAGGCTTCGATTGCACCCGCCGCCCCCAGACAATGCCCTGTTTTATGTTTGGTGCTGCTAAGTGCAACTGGATAATCTGCAAAAACAGTCTGCACTGCTTTAATTTCCATCGCATCATTTTGCGGTGTAGAAGTCCCATGCAAATTTAAATACCCAATATCGCCTGCTTCAAGCTGTGCCATATCTAAAGCTTTTTGCATCGCCTCCGCAGCCCCTCGTCCTTCTGGATGCGGTGCTGAAATATGCCATGCATCCATTGACTCGCCACTCGACAGCAACATCACAGGAGCGGGCGCTTTGGACAGTAAAAACAGTCCTGCGGCTTCACCAATATTAATACCATCACGGTTGGCACCACAGGGCTGACAAATTCCGCTCGATAAGCTTTCTAAACTATCAAAACCATTTAAAGTCAGCTTGCACAGGGTATCGACTCCACCGACTAAGACCGCATCGGCCAAATCGGCATTCAGCAGACGTTGCCCCGCCGCCAGCGCTTTGGCTGCCGAGGAACAGGCGGTAGAAATGGTATAGGCAGGCCCTTCCCAGCCCAAATACTGTTGTAAGGCTTTCGCTAAACTGCCCATTTCTTGCTTTTGGTGCTGTACAGACTTTGACGCTGACTGTTGAAACTGCGCTTTTAAAGTAGACTCATTATCTGCGATGCCTGAGGTTGACGTGCCGATAATCACAGCAAGACGTTGTTTAGCAAACTGTGCTGTATAAGCATGAATTTCAGTTTCAATGTGCGCCAAAGCCGTCAGGGCAAAGCGTAGATTCCGTGAATCTGCACTGCTCAAGCTTTCAGGCACTGCTTGAACTAAGGTTTGATCAGATGCACCGACCCAGACCGAACGCCCCGCGATCAAATCCTCTCGTTGCGACAAAGTATTTTCTGTGCTTGTTAAGGCATGCTGAAGCTCAGTGGCATTTTGCCCCAAAGCCGACAGCGCCACACTGAACTGAATACCCATGGCTGAAACATGCTGTAGATTTTTAGTCATGATGGTCACCTTGATCATCTTCTAAAGTATTGCTCACCGTGCTGATCACCATTTGATAAGGCACTTGCAGATTATCCAGTTCAATTTCCCCTTCATTTTGCTGAATTTTCAACACGGGTTGCTGCTGTATATAAATGGTATCGTCTTTCTGCACGACAGCATTTTGAGCAGTATGTAAGGCAGCAAAATTTGGATAAGTGGCATACAGAATATCACGCACCACATAATCAAAAGGCAACCGTTTCATTGGATCAATCCGCTGTTCAACTTCGACCTTTTGACCATCAAAACTGAGTTTAAACAACTGTTGCCCTGTGAGGCTGAGCGCTAACATATCAAGCGACTGCCCCCGTTGTTGCTGATACAGTAAAAAGCTGAAACTCTGGGTTTTCCACTGCACTTCGATTTGATCTTGACGTTGATAATTTTGCGCAGCCCACTGCGGGGTCGCGAGTCCCTGCGCCTTGGGAATCCAGCTTTGGCAGGCACTACAGAGCAGAGCACTGGCTAAAACCCAACTGACGGTTTTCAAACGCAGCTTAAGTTTCATCAGTCAACGACTCTTTTTGCGGTTGTTCTTCTCGGCAATATTCGGCCAAAGTGCTCAAGCGTTGCTTGGCATTACGATGAATCGGGTTAGTTGCATCCCACGCATAACCTGCCAGTAAGGAAGCAATCATACGGCGGATTTTTTCATCCTGATGAGTGGAGAACACCACATCCTGAAATTCACCTGAATACCATGACTCGACATAGGCACGAAATACTTGAATGCCTTTACGTAGTGGCTTTTCATATTGCTCCATCCAATCGACTGCCTGACCTTGCAGCACTTGCTCAACCAATGGCACAGCTAGACTGGACGATTTTAAGGCAATGGTTACCCCTGAAGAAAAGACAGGATCGAGGAACTCTCCCGCATTACCGAGTAGCGCATAATTGTTTGATGCCAAGTGTTTCACATCGGCAGAGTAGCCCACCAAAGTACGGACAGGAGTATCATGTTTGGCGTGACGCAGTACATGCGACAAACTGGCATCATCGGCTAAAATACGTTTTTGCAAGGCTTCTAAATCATAGTCTGCACTACTGTCATAACCATATTTCTCAAAGAAATCTTGCTCCGCCACGATGCCAAATGAAGAGCGCCCATCAGCAAAGGGAATCAGCCAATACCACGCACGATGATCTTTTTCATGTACGGTAATTAAAATTTTCTCACGGTCAAACTCAGGGTCATTCAATAGACCGTCTTCAATGTGGGTAAAGACTGCACGGCGCACAGGAAAGTCCGATGGACTTTCTAAGTCAAGAAACTTCGGCAAAATGCGACCAAAACCACTGGCATCTAACAGGAACTTGCCTTGAATTTGGTAGCTGTTGCCTTGCTCATCTTTGACCGTCAAAATCGGCTGTGTGGATTTGACATCGACGGCCAACACTTCATGGCCAAAACGGATGTCCGCGCCCATTTTTTCGGCTTGCTGTGCCAAAAGCTGGTCAAAGTTGGCGCGTCGGACCTGCCATGTAGTGCCTGGGCCTTCACTAAACTTTTGGGTAAAGTCATAAAAACTGCGCTGTCTGCCTCTTAAAAAAGCCGCGCCATTTTTAAACTGAAAGGCATATTCGTCGGCATGTGTACGCACCGTTTCCAATAAACCCGCTTCTTCTAAAAACACCATACACTGCGGCAATAAAGACTCGCCGATGGAAAAACGCGGAAAATATTGCTTTTCAATGACCGTGACTTGGTAACCTTTTTGGCGCAACAAAGCTGCAGCCGAACTGCCTGATGGTCCCGCCCCAATAATTAAAACATCTGTCTGTTGCATGGTGCTCATTGCACTGTACCCTTTGACTCAGCTCTTTGGCTGATATTGTTGAACCACCACATGTTTTGCATCGGAGGATGTAAAAAGTGTGGCATAAATAAATGAAAAAATAACGCCCAGCAACACTGTTAAGCCAAAACTGTGAATGGCATAGGTATGACTAAAGGACAGCAAACCAAAACTAAAAAACGTCGACATCATGCACAGGAATAAAGCCATGCCGACCACCTGCGGGTGATCATGTCCGTGGCGGTAGAAAATCGCATAGTCCACCCCAATCCCAATGATCAGGAAGGTACCCATAATGCTGAATAAATTAATCTCGACACCCAGCCATGCTTGAATCGCAAACGTGGTCATTAAGGCCATGCTGACAGGCAACACCAAAGGCAGAATGGATTTTTTGCCATATAGTGTCCCTAAGCCAATGGCTAAAATCACCAAAGCGCTGAGTAATAACCACTGTGCCTGCTCACGGTGCTGTTTAAACAATTCAGACAGTTGATGAACGGGACGTAACAGTTGTACATCAGCATTTTCAAGCTGTTGCACAGCTTTGACATCATGCACATTTTGTAGCATCACCAAACGTTGTGTCGGACTCATCTGCAAAAAATGCAGAGGATGATCTTTAAAGACGGCTTCGGTCAGCAACGGCTGGTCTTTTAAATGCGCTTGCCAGTTTAAAACATCGGCTGCGTTGAGCTGTAACGCTTGCGCATATTCCACTAAAGCAGGCTGAGGAATCGCCTGTAACATCACAATATTGTGTTTTTGCTGCTCAAGCGATGGAATCCATTGCCCTAAAGCTTGTACAGCATCCAACTTGCCAGCCTGTTGCAAGGGCGCAAGCTCTGCCAGTAGTTGCTGTTCGCGCTGCTCCAACTCTGCTGGGGTTCTGCCCTGTACCAAAAAGTATTCACTGCTTTGCTGTTGCATAAAACGTGAACGAATATATTGATCTTCCTGCTTTAAAGTGGCATCCATACTTTGTAAATTACGGATGTCATCATTGCTTTTCAGCAAGGCGAGACTACTACCCATCACCAGTAGAATCAGTGCAATCATGCCATAACGCAGTGTGTTACGGCTCTGCACATAACTGCGTGCTTTGCCAATAAAGCCCAAAGCACCTATCGCAGGTTCCGCATTCAGCGCAGGCAAACGTGGCAGTAATAAAATACTGGTCACCCATGCGGCGCTCAGTCCAACCATGGAAAAGACCGCAATCTGCTTAAAACCCGGAAATGGGGTAAAACTCAGCACTACATAAGCCAACAATGTGGTCATCAAACCCACAAAGAGGCTTGGCAATAATGGTTTTAAAACTGCAAATCCATCCACCTGTCGGTGCTGAGACTGCATGGCCATAAAGTAAAATGAAAAATCGACACAGACCCCTATCAGACTGGCGCCAAAGACCAGTGTCATCAGGTGAATTTCACCGAAAACCCAATACGTCACCGCAAAGGCCACCAGACTGCCGGTACCTACTGCAACCATTTCCGTCAGCATCGGGCGTATCGAACGGAAGCCAAACCAGACCAGCAGTAATATTCCGATGGTCGAACCCACGCCAATAGTCGAGATTTCCTCTTTGGCAGAATTGGTGCCAAACTGTGCAAACAACAGTGTGCCTGTCCAGTGTGGTCTAACCTGCAACTGGTTGAGTTGCTGATTGATATTTTGAATAAAAGCAGCGGTTTGCTCTTGGTAGGCAATGTTATAGGGGCTGTTGTTGAGCTGAAGTACCATCAGGCGCGAGATACCTTGCTCATCACGAATGGTCGCAAAGCCCTGCTCTAAGTTAACATCGGCATTGCTTTGTAAAGTACTTAAACCCACTGCATAACGCGGAAACAGCAATAAAGGATCTTGCTTGAGCATGTCAGCCGTGATTGGCATGCCCGGACTCATCAGTTGTAATAAGCCCTGCTCTATCAGCGCGGTATGATCCTGCCCTTGCAAAATCTGCTGATCTGACTTGGATAATAACCCCGCCTTGTGTAGATACAGCGCTTGGGCAAATTGATNNATCAGGATCAAGCTGCGGACGAACGGGTAAAAACAGCTGACTTTGGTCGGCTTGGGTTTGGAGTGCTTGCGTTGCCTGTTCTAATTGCAGATCTGATTTTGGCATCCAACACCACAAAAACTTTGTCATTTAACTGCTGACTCACATATTGCTGTGCTTGTTCCAGATGAGCATCTTGATGGGCCTCAGGCAACAAAGCAAAAATATTGGTCTCAATCTTAATGCCTTTATTCAGCCAAGCCACACCCAGTGCCAAAGCAATGACACACAACAGCAACAACCACAGGGCGCTAAATTTATTTTGCCAATTGGAAAAGCGCATTTTCCGCAGCCGTTAAAGTTTGAGGTTGAGCCGTTTGCTGGCTAAAACGAATGATGGTGCGGTTATTGGCTTGTTCCAAAATGGTAATACGGTCCACATAACGCTGACCTTGCGCATCGACTTGGACAAAAAGCTTTTTAAATAGGCCACTTTTCGGTGTCAAACTGACATTCCACTGCGTCGGACTGTAATTGGCAGACACCACGTTAAAGTTTTTAGCGAGTGCCGCTTCATTGCCCGACATCAACTGCAAAAACATCGTCGCTACAGAGCCATAAGGAGTCTTATCGACTTCAATTTGACTGGACGTGCGCTGCGTCTTTTGTACCAGCTTACGCGGTGTCACCACCAAATCGGCTTTGACTGGACTTTGAATCTGCCACAGCACCCCTTGGTTTTTGCTGAACAGCACCGTACCTTTGGACACATAGGTTTTATTCAGAGCGGCCAGTTTTTTCTGCTGCTCAAATTGGGCACGCACCACAGGCGTTGCACCGAGCTGAGCAAACACCTGCTTCAATTCAGTATTTTGTGCATTCACTGTGGGAGCAAGCAGTGTCATCATACTGGCTGTACACGCAACCAAAATCGGCTTAAAAAATTTGTATCGAATCATGCTTGCATTACTCCGCTTTAAATTCAGGCCATGCATTTAAACAGTCCAGCAACACCTGTGGCGACTGGAAGCACATTTCACGTTTTTCAATGTGTACCGCCACTTGTGAGGTATAACCCTTGGTCAGCTTTCTGCCTGAAACTGCATCGAAAATCAGATATTCGATTTTTAAGCGATTTTCCCATTCTTTCAAAACGGCGCGCACACGAATTTTTTGTTCAAACTCAATGCCTTGTACATAACGCACATGACTTTCAATCACCGGCCATGCATAGCCCGAGTCACGCATTTGGTTATAGTTATAGTGAAATTGATCCAGCAATTTGCAGCGCGCAATTTCAAAATATTTTAAATAATGCCCGTGCCACACCACATTCATGGTGTCGACATCATGAAAAGGCACTTCAATGATTACATCAGCATGCATGCTCATTTCCTATGAATATTGAACAGCAATGCTGTCTAACAGTTCTAAATCCTCAAAGCGATGAACCAATGCCTGAAGCTCTTGTTGTAAAGGACGATCTTCCACTACATAGGTGAAGCTCTGAAGCACCCAGTGTTGAAATGCTGTTAAAACAGGGCTGAGTTCTGTATCTACCCCTTTGAGTTTGACCGCCTGAACCGCTGCACAGCTGAGTGCCGCAATCACTTGTTCAGTCAGGGTAATCACACGACTGGCATCACGCGCAGCAATGGTGCCCATACTGACTTTGTCTTGATTATGACATTCGGTTGAACGTGAGAAAATCGACGCTGCGAGTGTTTGTTTCAAGGCTTCTGCTGTCCATGCTGAAACCCCTATTTGCACCGCTTTAAAGCCATGATTCAACGGCAAACGCTCAGGGCTTGAACCCGTTAAATTGCGCGGCAAACCATTGTTCATTTTATAATCAACCAACTGCGCCAATTGACGATCCATCAAGTCGGCAATATTCGCGATCATAATTTTCAGGCTGTCCATGGCTTGGGCAATATGTCCGCCATAGAAATGTCCACCATGCAGTACCCGCAGATTCACTGGGTCAATCAATGGGTTGTCGTTACTTGAATTCAGCTCATTTTCAATAAACTGACGCAACCAGACTTTAGAATCTTCAAACACCCCAATCACATGCGGTGCACAGCGCAATGAATAACGGTCTTGCAGACGTGAACTTTGGTGTTCAGTCTGCACTTCACTGTTTAACCAGTCACGTAACTGAGCTGCAATATGTTGCTGTCCTGGATGTGGTTTCTGCGCAAACAGGACTTCATCAAAATGGCTTGGATTCCCTTCTAAAGCCAAGACATTCAGGGCAGTAATCAAAGTACTGGCAAAAGAAATCTGTTCGGCTTTTTTATAATTCAGGCAGGCAATCGCGGTCATAACCGCTGTACCATTCATCAGGGCTAAGCCTTCTTTAGGACGCATCACCAAAGGCTGTATACCTTTTTCGGCATACACTTGTGCAATCGGCACAATCTGGTCTTGATAGTACACATCACGCTCACCGACCAAGGCTCCAGCGATATAAGACAAAGGCGTCAAGTCCCCACTGGCACCCACCGAACCTTCTGAGGGAATTACAGGAATGACATCTTCATTCAGCATCCAGACCAAACGCTGTAACAAGGCATGTGAAACACCCGAATAACCGCGTGCTAAAGAACATAAACGCACCACCACGACAGCACGTGCGGTCATTAAGTCTAAGTTTTGTCCCATGCCACAGCCATGAAAACGCGACAAATGTAGTGGCAACTCATGCACTTGATGGGCTGGAATTTCGACCAAGCACGAATCGCCATAGCCCGTGGTCACGCCATAAATGACGCCTTCGTCTTGCAACAGCTGATCGAGGAAATCTGCGCCACGTTGAATCAATGCTGTCCATTCAGCAGAGGCAGGCAATGCCACCTGTTTTTCTTTACGCGCTACAGCCACAACATCTTCAATACTGAGCGGAGTTTCCCCAACAATTAACACAAGACTTATCCTTTATTCCAAAAATTATAAAAATTAAACCATTGATAGGGTGCGCGTATGCAATGCTGTTCCAACAGCTCCACATACTGTCGTGTGGTCTGTTGCATGGCCTGTAAACGCTCTTTACGTGGCCAGTTTAACTGCTCCGCGACTTGATGGATATGCACTTCAAAATGTGTATCGACTCGATAGCAAAACACAGCTAGCACAGGAGCTTTCAACAAACTGGCCAAAATCCATGCGCCCTGTGGCCACAGCGCTTGCTCGCCTAAAAAAGCAACCGATTGTACCCGATCTGACTGCACAGGTACGCGGTCTGCAGCCACAATTACCCATTCACCTTGATCCAACTTATCCTGTAAAATCAATGCTGTTTCAATTCCCAACTCATCCACCGAAACCAAATTGACATCGGCATGTTCATTCAGCTTTTTTAAAAACTCATTGAATTTGGTGGCATGTTTTTGATAGACCAACACATTAATTCTCTGCGGATGCTCTGCTTTGACGGCGCGCAACAATTCAATATTGCCAAAGTGCGACACCACAATCACCGCACCTTTTTGATAGTGCGAACGAAAGTGCGCATGACCATGCAGCTTTAAGTTCTGCTCAGGAATATGCCCGAGCCAGCCCTCAATTTTATCTAAAATACATTCGCCAAATTGCATCAAATGCGTATAGCTGTGCCACAGCTGCGGCTCAGCCTGAAACGGCGACTGCGCACCTGCAAAATGATGCAGTTTTTTTAAGTA
>NZ_DKIK01000061.1:0-19396 GCF_002454215.1 Acinetobacter sp. UBA6720 | reverse complement strand
TACAGGAATCACATCGGCAATTTTGGTTGATTCATTGATGGGATGTATTAAAACAAACTTGATGTGCTCAGCAATTTGTGAGATTAGATGATCGGTTGCAGGTGTGGCTAGTATTTGTTTTTGCAAAAGCGCATTGATGTCTTCAAAGCTCCACAGTTGCTGCAAAGTTTGTTTTCTAAACCAGTGATAAAAGAGGGTGAATTCATTTTGTACGGTACTTGCTTGCGAAAACTCATGATCTAAAAAATTAAGATGAGCTTCAATGAGCTGCTCAATCATCGGGTGTTTCTGCATACGTACTCAACAAAATTAATTTAGTGGAATCAGTTTATCAGCCAATGGGTTTTTTAACTTTTGGGTTTTTGCAAGAAAAGGTAGGTAGTGCTTTGCAACGGCCTGTTCTGCTTCCAAAAGTGGCATATGACCAACATTGTTAAGGATGACAGGAGCTTCAGCACGTTTCAATAAGGATTTGAGTTCATTCGCCACTTCGACATTAATAATTTTGTCCTGCTTACCCCACAAAATGAGGGTGGGCGCTTCAATGTTACGGGTCACTCGGGCAAAAGAGTCGGTCGTATAAATGCGGTTTAAGGTCACCAATTGATCAATCACTTTGCTGTTTTTTTCAGCTTGAGTAATTAACTGTTTTTCTTGGGCGCGTTTTAAATAATAGGGCATTTTGATTGGGGTTTGCATGACACGTTGCATCACATCATCTAAATCACCCGGTTTACTCACAATCAAGTGCTTTAAATATTGCGGGTCTTTGGCATAGTTGGTGTTAGCGTTTTTATAAATCCCTGCACTGTTCAATAAAAATAAACTTTGCGTGTCAAAAGGATATTGCGCCGCATATAGCGTTGCAATTGAACCACCGATGGAATGTCCTGCAACATTCAGCTTATCTTGTATATGAATGGCTTCAACAAAACGGCGTAAGCGCTCAGTTACATTCGGCATAGAAATATCAAAATCATCTGGGACTTTGGTATCGCCGTTGGTTGGAAGGTCGGGGATAACTACATGATAATAAGGCGTGAGAAACTGTGCTACACGATTCCAATTGTCCCGATTTCCAGCAAAACCATGAATTAGTAAAATCGTTGGTTTATCGGCTGCTCCGCCTTCATTATATGCCCAGACAATATCATCGACTTTAAGGGTTTTGGATTTTAAGTCAGCAGTAACACGCTCTTGAACAAGATAGCTTTGTAAACTGAGTTTGTCTTTGATGATGGTATTTTCCACCGCATGACTGGCGAAAGAAAAAGACAATGCCCACGTCAGGATGCTGACTTTTAAACAGTATTTTAAGAGGGGGGGTGAGCGCATCATCATGGTTCATCCTTAAACGGAGATGAATGAAAAAACTGACCGAATAAGATAAAAATGCTCTGATTTTGAATAGTTTTTATTTTTATTTAAGGGTCTGTTTGATTCTAATCGCTTTTATGCAAATGTCATTAATTATTTGTTTGAAAGGATATACCGCATTTAGATAAAGTGTGAACTAGGTATCTGTTCTGCTGAGCTAAAATGCAAATTCAAGAAAAATTAAAAAAATATGCAGCTATGTTTTTTGCAAGTGACAATCAATTTCTCTAAGATTAAACTATTGCGACTTAACAACAATCGGGTGGGAAAAAGGAATGCTAACAGCTCAAGAAGCTTTAAGCCGTCTTAAACAGGGTAACCAACGTTTTGTAGCGGGTGAGACAACCCACCATAAACAACTGTCTCACCATGAACGGGCAGAAATGGCTGAAGATCAAAATCCATTTGCCATTGTACTGGGTTGCTCTGATTCACGCGTGCCTGCTGAAATGGTGTTTGACCAAGGTTTGGGTGATCTTTTTGTGATTCGTGTTGCAGGCAATGTAGTTGCACCATCACAAGTTGGCAGCGTGGAGTTTGCTGCTGAACGTTATGATTGTGCGGTCGTTGTGGTACTTGGTCATAGTCACTGCGGTGCGATTCAAGCCACGATTGATACTTTGATGAACCCAGATAGCCCACCTTCTGCAAACCTGATGTCGATTGTAAACCGTGTACGCCCTTCAGTTGAAACTTTGATGCAAACAGAATTGAAACATGACTTATGCAAACTGTCTAAACATGCGGTGCGTTCAAATGTATTTGCCTCTGTAAATCAGTTACGTCATGGTTCAGCTGTGCTTGAGAGTTTGATTGCCAAAGGCAAGTTACAAGTGGTTGGTGCTGAGTATTCACTTGAAAGTGGTGAAGTGGTTTTTTTTGACTTCTGATCAGTGAAGAAGGTCAGATTAAAAGGCGCTTTATAAAGCGCCTTTTATATAGGGATAAGCTAAATTTAATAAAATAGGCTGCGCTTTACCATTTGGATGAACCAAATCTTTTTGCATCAGGCTTTTATTTCCAGCGACACCTTCTAAGAAAAAGGGCAGTAATTTCACTTTGTATTGTTGACTGACCACTTTGTAATTATTTTCAAATGCCTTGCTATAGGCAGTGCCATAGTTTGGCGGTATTTTCATCCCCAAAATAACCACGGTGGCATGGGCTTTTTGACTCTGTTGGATCAATTGCGCTAAATTTTTTTGAATCATTTGAGGGGGTTGGCCACGTAGTCCATCATTCCCGCCAAGCTCAATCACCACCACATTTGGCTTATGCGTTTGCAATAGTTTAGGCAAACGGGCTAAAGCACCACTGGTGGTTTCACCACTCACACTGGCATTGACCACTTTGTGTTGTTTCGGATACTGTTGGTCTAACCGTTTTTGCAGTAAATTTACCCATGCTTGCTGTGGTTCTATGCCATAACCTGCACTAATGCTATCTCCTAAAACCATCACGGTTTTTGCAAAAACCCAAGTGGGGCTCATGCACAGTGCAATCAAAACCAAGTATGAATTTATGCGTTTTTTAAATTTGCGATTTTGCACGAATATTTGCATATAGGGATGTTATGACCCAAGTTCAAAGTAATGTAAACATCATGCCACAAGTGATTATTTCTGCCCAGCAACTGACACAAAAGATTAAACTTCCACAAAAAGAACTCACTATTTTTTCAGATTTGAATCTGAGTATCACAGCAGGTGAACAAGTGGCCATTACAGGGCGTTCAGGTTCAGGAAAGTCCACACTGCTTGGTATATTGGCGACTTTGGATCAGGCCAGCAGTGGTGAGTTAAGTGTTTGTGGTGAAAGTATTTCCAAACTCAATGAAGAGCAGCGCGCAGAAGTTCGCCTAAAGCATATTGGTTTTGTGTTTCAGTCCTTTCAACTTCTACCTCATCTGACCGCGGTTGAAAATGTGATGCTCCCGCTACGGCTTCATCGTTCATTTAACTTTGTCGAAGCTGAACGTCGTGCTTTGAGTTTATTGCAAAAAGTTGGCTTAGAGCGACAGGCCAGCCAAACACCGAAGGTACTTTCGGGTGGGGAGCAGCAGCGGGTTGCGATTGCCCGTGCGCTGATTGCTGAACCAAAAATTATTTTTGCCGATGAACCAACAGGAAATTTGGACAGTCAAACTGCGCGAGAAATTGAGCAACTATTGTTTCAATTGAACCGTGAGTTGGGTACGACCCTGATTTTAGTAACGCATGATCATACGCTTGCGGAGCAGTGCCAACGGCATTTTGAATTACTCGATGGACAGTTGATCGAACATCCTCGAGCGGGAGGATAAAATGAATTCTTTATTTCAACCCTTACTGAAGCAAAGTTTTAAAAGTAGTGGTGTGTATTTATTGATTATTGCGTTGATTCTCGCGATCAGCGCCACGACTGCACTAAAGTTTAGTAATGAACAAATTCAAAACGCCGTAGCGTTGCAAGCCGCTGAGATGTTAGCAGGGGATTTGGTTCTAACGGACAGCGAAAAGCTCGATCCGAAATGGAAAGCACAAGCGACAGCTCTTGATTTAAAACAATCCGAAGTCACTGTCTTTAGTTCGATGGCATATACCAATGATCAGTTTGTTATGGTCAATGTCAAAGCGATTGATCAAGCTTTTCCTCTACGTGGAGAGCTACGCATTCAGCCAATTGCAAAGCATATTGCCTCGGGTGAAGTGTGGTTGAGTCGGCGTGCTATGGATTTGCTACAAGTCAAATTGGGTGATCAACTCAATATTGCAGATGGTGTGTTTAAGATTACAGGCTTGATTGAGCATGATTCTAATCAGGAGTTAGGTTTTTCCGGTTTCTCGCCAACGGTGATTATTTCAGAAGCGGATATTGCCAAGACCAATGCTATACAAGTCGGTAGTCGCATTGAATATCGTTTACTGATGGCAGGTGCAGCACAAAATACCCAGCAGTTTGAAGCAAATTTTAAGAAGCAAAATATAGCGTCTGAAGAGGTCAATGCGACAGCTCAAAGTCCTAATGCGGAAGAATCACAAAATAGCTTACGCTTACGCAATGCCAGTGAGGGCAATACCCGTTTAATGAAACCGATTGAAAATTTGGACACATTTTTGCAGTTGGCGAATATCTTAACGATTTTACTGTGTGGAATTGCGATTGCTTTGACCAGCCAACGCTTTGTACAACAAAACCAAGATCACATTGCGCTATTACGTTGTATGGGGGCTGCGAAGTCACAAATTCTTTGGGCTTACCTTAGCTTGTTGGGTGTGGTGTTCTTGCTTGCCATGCTGGTCGGGAGTGCCGTGGGTGTCGGGCTAGGTTATGGCTTGTTACAGTTGATGTTACAACTGATACCACACTTAAGTATTGCGTTTTCAGCGTGGGATATGCTGCTCGGGCCGATTCCGATTGCCATGTTGACCAGTGCCGTAGTACTACTGGGTTTTGTCTTACCTAGTTTTTGGGAACTGTTAAATACTCCACCGATCCGTGTCATTCGCAGTCAAGAAAAATCAGTTTCGTCTATGTTTTGGATGTTACTTGCAGGCACGGCAAGTCTGGTATTATTTAGTATTGTTCTGACTGAAAACATGGTACTGACAGCCATGGTGATTGGGGCAATTATTATTCTATGTGCAGTATTATACGTTGTGGTCTGGCTGAGTTTGAAGTTCCTGCGCGGCTTGAAAAATGCGGTTTCTGCCTATGTCCGCACGCCTTATCAAACTGCGTTTCAGATTACAGCTTTGGCTTTAGGACTCAGTTTAATTACGGTTTTAGCCGTGCTACGAACCGATTTGTTAGAACGTTGGCAACAGCAAATCCCTGTAGGAACGCCGAATCAGTTTGTATATGGTTTACCGCCTTTTGACATGCCTGAGTTAAAAGCGAAAATTGAACAAAACCATTGGGACAGTACGCCGCTCTATCCAAATATTCGGGGCAGGCTGATTGCCAAAAATGGACAGCCTTTTGCTACGGATTTGGTCAAGCAAAATAATTCCTTACGTCGCGAGTTAAATTTAACCCAAGCAGACCGTTATCCTAAAGACAATGTAATTGTCTCTGGAGTATCAAAACTGACAGCAAAAGGACAAGTTTCGGTAGAAGCCAATACTGCAACAGAGCTTGGGATAAAAGTGGGGGATCAACTGACTTTTAGCTTACCAGAGGGTGTGATTCATGCCAAAGTGGCAAATTTAAGAAGCGTGGAATGGGAAAGTTTTAGCCCAAACTTCTTCTTTATTTTTGCGCCCCAAACTATGGATGAAAATGCGGGCAGTTATTTGGGCAGTTTCTATGTGCCTGAGTCAGACAAAGCGAAATTGGTCAGTATCATTCAACAATTTTCCAATACCGTTTTTATTGATGTCAGTTTAATTTTAGATGAAATTAAGCGCATCGTGACGGTACTGGTACAGATTGTCACGATCCTTGCAGTTTTAGTGAGCATTTCGGGCATTTTGGTTTTAATTGCTTGCCTGAACTTACTTATGGATGAGCGTAAACGTGAAGTCGCATTGTTACGCTCATTTGGGGGTTCCAAGCAAAAACTTAAAACTATGCTTAGCTTAGAAATTGGCTTTATTGGTTTTATGGCGGGTGTAGTTTCTTGTTTGTTTGCTGAAGCGATAAGTGCGGTTGCATGTTATCGCATGGGCTTAGCCATTCAGCCACACTGGGAAATCTGGCTCATTTTACCGCTCTTTATGACTGTACTTTGTGCATTGATTGGGCGTTATCGCTTGAGTTATCTCAGTGATATTCCACCCTTACAAAGTTTGAGAGAGATCAATCAATCGTGATTGATCTCTTAATGCGTGAAGAGTTGAATCTTAGAAATTGAGCTGTTGACGCATCATCATTAATACTTCAGACCATAGGGGCTGAATGTGGGTTACCAGGTTTTGGCAGTGCAAGTAAAACCAATACGAGCCGCAGGCCGCCAAAACAAGGCTTAGTGGCATAATCCAACGCTGTTGAGTTTTTTGGGAGAGATACCAAAGTGCCGCCAAAACAGCACCCATCAACATGCCGCCAATATGTGCGGCATTATTAATCCCTGAAATCATAAAGCCCATGGCTAAGTTGATTCCCATCACGATCAGTAAAGTCTTTTTATCTAAAATAAAACGTTGCTGTGGGAGCATCGGTAGTAGGGATAGAACCGTCAGTGCTGAACCCAGTCCCATGACAGCACCTGAAGCCCCTGCACCTACTCGTGGTAACAACTCTGGATTTGCTACGCCAATACGGAGCAGTTCATAACTGTCTTGAATGGCGAGATAGCCACTGAGCAAGCTCCCCATGAGACCAGCAAGGACATATAGTGCAAGAAAATAGACACGTCCAAACATTTGCTCCAGCACACTACCAAAAATATACAGCGCCCACATGTTCAACATCAGGTGAACCAAACCAAAATGAAAGAACATACTGCTCAATAAGCGTATCGGTTCAGCCAAGAAGGTGAGCGGTGCATAGTCTGCTCCCCAGCGGATGGCATCAGCCGTGCTTGGATTACTGACATCCATGCCATGTAGGACTTGCCAAAAAAACAATCCAACATTGATGGTAATAATGAGGGCGGTAATCCACCATAAATGTACGTCGAATTTTGTTTTGATTTGAGGAGGTGTAAGCTCGGTCATGCTATTCTTGCTAAAATTTTGCTATATTGCCCAAGCTTAGCATGAATAAAAATGATTTTTGGAGTAAGCCACTGGCATGAAAGTTTTTATTGTTCGTAGTTTGTTAGTCGTTATCAGCTTCGTGCTTTTGGTACAGTTGTGGATTTTTGCAAGCCTCGCGTGGTGGCGTTACAAGCCAGTGGAAACCACGATGTTTATGCGGATTGATTATTGGTCTGAGCCGTCTAAACCGATTCAACACGAATGGCGTGATTATGATGAGATCAGTGAATACATGAAAAAGGCCATTGTTGCGGCTGAAGATGGAAAATTTATGCAACATCATGGTTTTGACTGGGACGGGATTCAAGCAGCGCTCGAACGTAATAATGACACGGGCAAGGTAGTTGCAGGTGGTTCAACTATTTCGCAGCAGTTAGCAAAAAACTTATTTTTATATAACAAACGTTCATTCATTCGTAAAGGTCAAGAAGCTGTTGCAACTTGGATGATGGAGCGGATGTGGAGTAAAGAACGCATCTTAGAGGTATATCTGAACTCGGTAGAGTTTGGCGATAATATTTATGGCATTGAAGCGGCAACCCAACATTACTTTGGTAAAAGCTCCCGGAGTCTAAGTCGTGAGCAAGCAGTCTTTTTAGCGGCCATTTTACCTAATCCAAAATATTACCAAGATCATCAAAATGACCGTAAGTTACAAAACCGCGAGCGCATGATCCGAAAGTACATGCGTTATAGCGATATCCCATAATTACTTTGTTGTGAAAAAGCCCAAATTAATGGGCTTTTTTTATGAAATTGTCACAAAATTGAAGCATACTTATCATGATAAAACGCATTCAAATAATCAAAGGTTAGCTATGAATACGGCAGCAAGCACATCTCCTATATTACAACCTGAATATGCATATAACGACCGCTATATTAACCGTGAGTTATCAATATTAGATTTCCATTTACGGGTTTTGGAACAAGCCGTAGACCCTTTACATCCGCTTTTAGAACGGATGAATTTTTTACTGATTTTTTCACGCAATTTAGATGAGTTCTTTGAAATTCGTGTTGCAGGGGTTTTAGAGCAACTGAGTTTAGGCAATGAAAGCCGTAGCCCTGATGGTTTAACCCCTCGTCAAGTACTTGACCAAATTTCGCAGACTGCACATGCAGCGATAGAACGTCAGTACCGCATTCTGAATGAAGAAATTTTGCCAAAACTGCGTGAAGAAGATATTTGCTTCCTACGCCGTGGGGAATTGACGCCTGCACAGTCGTCATGGGTGAAAAAATATTTTCAGGAACAGGTCGCACCTGTTTTAACTCCGATTAGTTTAGACCCTGCGCACCCGTTCCCGCGTTTAGTCAATAAAAGCCTCAACTTTATTGTGACTTTGGAAGGGAAAGATGCATTTGGTCGTCAGATTGATTTGGCCGTTGTTCCTGCTCCACGTTCATTGCCACGTGTGGTGCGTTTACCTGATGAACTCACAGGTGGAAAAGAACACCATGTGATGCTTTCAGCGATTATTCATGAGCATGTATCTGATTTGTTCCCAGGTATGACTGCGACAGGGTGTTATCAGTTCCGTGTAACACGGAATGCCGACTTGGCGCTCAATGAAGATGTGGAAGACTTAGCCAAGGCACTGAAAGGCGAGTTGAGCTCACGTCGTTTTGGTCGTGCAGTACGTCTAGAAGTGACACAAAACTGTCCAGCGCATATTTATAACTACTTGCTTGATGAATTTGATTTACATGAAGAGCAGTTATACAAAGTTGAAGGACCTGTAAATTTAGCACGTCTATTGTCAAATTTTAAACGTCCGCATCTACGGTATGACGCGCATATTCCAGTTATTCCTAAAGTATTGAAAAAGTCGGAAAGTATGTTTTCTGCCATGCAGAAACAGGACATTTTACTACATCATCCGTTTGAGTCTTTCGCACCTGTGATTAACTTATTGCGTGAGGCGGCTCGTGATCCACAAGTGTTGGCGATTAAACAAACCCTATATCGCAGTGGTGCAGACTCTGAAATTGTACAAGTCCTAGCAGAAGCGGCACGTAATGGGAAAGAAGTTACCGCAGTGATTGAGCTGCGTGCGCGTTTTGATGAAGAGTCAAATATTGAAGTGGCGAATGTGTTACAAGAAGCGGGTGCAGTAGTTGTTTACGGCATTGTGGGCTATAAAACCCATGCCAAAATGATTCTTGTGGTACGTCGTGAAAATAATAAACTTGTTCGTTATGTACATTTGGGAACGGGTAACTACCATGCGGGTAATGCGCGTATTTACACCGATTATGGCTTGCTCACCACCGATAAAGAGCTGTGTGAAGATGTACACCGTATTTTCCAAGAGTTAACAGGTATGGGGAAAATGGCGAAGCTGAAAAAGCTACTCCATGCACCTTTTACGCTCCATGCTCAACTGATCAACTTTATTGATGATGAAATTGCCAATGCCAAAGCAGGCAAGAAAGCACAAATTATTGTGAAAGTGAATGCGCTGACCGAGGTGCAACTGATCAATAAACTGTATGAGGCATCGCAGGCAGGTGTGCAAATTGATCTCATTATTCGTTCTATTTGCTGTCTACGTCCGGGTTTGCCAGGACTTTCAGAAAATATTCGTGTACGTTCAATCGTGGGACGTTTCCTAGAACATACGCGCGTTTTCTACTTTAGTAATAATGGCGATGCGCGTATTTATGGGTCGAGTGCCGACTGGATGGATCGAAATTTGTTTAATCGTGTTGAGGCATGTTTCCCAATAGAAGATCCTGCTTTGAAAAAACGTATTTATCAGCAGGGTTTGTTAACTTATTTACAAGATAACCAACAAGCGTGGTTATTACAGGGTGACGGAACATGGATACGTGCGACGCTTGCGGAGGGTGAAACCGAGCATAATGCACAGCGTTATTTGCTGGATGTGATTAAATAATTTTAGGGATTGTGCCTGAATCTGCAAAAGATTCAGGCACAAAAAAAAGGAGTCATGTTTGACTCCTTTTTTATGCACTAAAATAAGGTTAGTGCAGATCTTGAGTAATTTTTTGCAGGATTTGTAATAACACATCAAATTCGCTTTGTAACGGGGTGCTTTTACGTGTTACCAAAGCCAAAGTACGGCTTGGTGCGGCTTCAATTTGCTTAACCAGTAAGTCTGGATTGGCTTTGATCATATTGGTACGTACTGCAATTTCTGGCAATAAGGTAAAACCAAGATCAGCCGATACCATTTCAACCAATGTCGGTAAAGAGCTTGCTTTTAAGCGATGGTCATTTTTACGTTCACCAATCGGGCAGGCGCTGAGCGTATGATCGCGCAGACAATGACCTTCTTCCAGTAACATTAAACGCGATAAATCTAAGTCATCTAAATTGTTCGCTTGGCTACTTGGGACATCCGCTTTATTACACACTAAGAATAGGCTTTCTTTTGCAACTTCAGCAACTTTGAGGCCACGTGTATCAAAAGGTAGAGCCAAAACGATCATGTCTAAATTGCCATGTTCGAGTTTTTCTACAATTTTCTCACTTTGTGCTTCGTGCAAATGTAATTGAATTTTAGGCAGTTGCTTATGCACTTCATCCAACAATTGCGCCAAAATAAACGGAGCAATGGTTGGAATAACACCTAAATGTAAATCACCAGTGAGCGGCTCGCTCATTTCTCGGCTTAAACGCATCAGGTCTTGAGCATCTGCGAGTAGAACACGAGCACGTGCAACAACCTGCTCACCTAGGGGCGTTAAGCGCACATTTTGACGATCACGCTCTACAAGTACGCCACCGAGTAGGCGTTCAAGCTCCATAATCCCACCCGACAAAGTCGATTGGGTTACAAATGAACGGCGTGCAGCTTCAGTAAAATGCAGCGTTTCTGACAGTGTAACGAGATATGACAGCTGTCTTAAGGATGGTAATGCAGCCATAGTGTCCTAATGATTATGATTTAAAATGTTGTGCAAATAATTCGCTAAGATTTGGAATGAAGTGCGGTGGGATATCATGCCCCATTCCATCAATTAATTCAAATTTAGCACCCACAATTGCCTTTGCAACGGCTTTTCCGTGGCTAGGCGGAAGTAAACGATCCCGAGAACCATGCACTACAAGGGTTGGTTGTTGGATCTGTTTGTCCAGTTGCAATAAAGAACCTGTACATAATATTGCTAAAAACTGTTGAAGTACACCCGCTGGGTAATAACTTCGACGATATAATTTGCGAGATGTCTGAATTGCTTCTATTTGGTTGTGATAACCTGGTGAGCCTATGATCTTAAACACTTTTAAAGAGTGGCTGACAATTCCTTCTTCATCGGTTGATTCAGGTCTGCCGATGAGACTAAAGAGTTGTTTTGGGAAAGGCGGAGGAAGTAGAGGTTGATTGTTGCTGGTGAACATCAGCCCCAATTTTTTTACTTTTTGTGGATGACGTGCTGCAAGAATTTGCCCAATCATACCGCCCATGGATGCACCAATCACATAACTTTCATCCAAACCTAAACGGTCTAGAAGCAAAGAAACATCATCTGCCATGTCGTATAAGTCATAGGGTGCACCACGGTTATCTAAACCTAAAGCAAAACGTCCCATCAGTTTAAGTGTGTTTAAACGTGGCCCTTGATGTTTAATTTTTGAAGATAAGCCAATATCACGGTTGTCAAAGCGAATAATACGAAAACCTTGGTCAATCAGTGATTTACAAAAAAAGTCAGGCCAAAATAGCAGTTGCGCTCCCAAACCCATAATTAAAACAATGGTGGGATGATGATCTTCACCACCGATTTCAACATGGAGTTCAATGCCATTACCTAAGTCGACTTTGGTTTCGCGCATGAAGGAGGTATAGGGGGAAAGATTATATTGGAGTGCGCTATTCATTGTTGTCATCCTCACATAAAGGACATTTATTGTTATAAATGTCCTTTTATTTAAACCTTAAACCTGTGCAGGAATCAAGTCTGGAACCAGTTTTGTCAATGCTAAACGTTGTTTTCCAGCCGTCGCACCCAGTAGTACGAATCCACGAAGTGTACCTTGACTATCTAGGGCTTTGGCAATCATGCCATCGTCTAACTCTTCTGTTTCCCAGTTTACGTCAACACCAATTGGTGCAGGTAAAACGGTCAATGGTGCAGCAGGGGTTTTCACTGCAACAGGCATAGCAGGGTAATGTACGGCAGTTTTTTCACCATTTAAGGTTTTTGCAAGTGCGCGAGCTTGCTGCATGATCGGCATAACATAAGGCAGTAGCAACCCGTTCACTTCTGCACAGTCACCTACGGCATAAATATGAGGTTGATTCGTTTCAAGTTGTGCGTTGGTTAAGATTCCGCGACTGGTTTGGATATCGGCATCCTTTGCAAGGGAAATGCTCGGTTGTAAGCCAATAGCAGATAGCACGACATCTGCCACTAAAGACTGACCGCTGGCTAAAGTTACAACATAGTCGCCATTTTCAATTTTAGACACTTTTTCAACTGTGGTGCCAAGGACAAAATGTATACCCGTTGCTTCAAGGTTTTCCTTAAATGCACTGGAAACATGTGCGGGTAAGAGACGTCCCAATGGTTGATTGGCTAAGTCAATTACTGTGGTTTGATGACCTGTATGTTGTAAGTCGTTGGCAAATTCACAACCAATCAGACCTGCACCTAAAATCACGACACGCTTATCTGCACGCTTTTCAAGTTCAGCCCTGAAAGTTTTGTAGTCATCTAAGTTATTGACTACTTGAATATCTTCACTGCCATCACCGGCAATAGCAAGGCGAATTGGATTTGCACCTACCGCTAAAACCAATTGTGAGTAAGGCTGTGTAGATTCAATACCATCTTTGATTAAGGTCAACTGTTGTTGTTCTGCATGAATTTCTTTGACCCAAGTGTGTGTAGCAATTTGCATTTTGAGCTGGGCTGCCATTTTCTCAGCATCGCCCAAAGCAATTTGTTCAGGTGCTTTATTCGCCACAAAGGCATTGGATAAGGTTGGCTTGGCATAGTTAGTCGCATCATCTGCACAGAGCATGAGCAGTTCTTGTTCAGGGTTGAGCTTACGAAATTCACGTGCTACAGCATAGCCTGCCATACCTGAGCCAATGATGACGATGGGATGCATAAGGTTCTCCAGAGATTATTTTAAGGACGTAAAAAAAGACCATGCTGCATGGTCTTTAACATTAGAAATTAGATTTCAACCATTTCAAAATCAATTTTTGACACACCACAATCTGGGCAAGTCCAATCGTCTGGGATATCGTCCCATTTGGTACCCGCCACGATGCCATCTTGCGGCCAACCTTCTGCTTCGTCATAAATCCATCCACAAACGATGCATTGATACTTCTTCATTTGACTCTCCAAAACGCTGAACAAGAAAGGGTTCAGCAAAATAATCCATTAAGCAAAATGCTATTGATCTGACTTTAGTAGCATACTCATGTAATCTAAATTTTTACGCAGTTCTATTACGAATGTAAAGTAAATATCGGAGTTTAATGATTGAATGTTTGAGCTAAAAGCGACGCTAAGGACAAAACGTATCATTTAAAACCAGATTGTATTTTGAGCGTATGCAGAATATAGACATGAAAATTGCTTAAATGAGGGTATTCGCTTAAGTTTTTATCTCAGTAAAATTCATGCCTTAGACTAAAGTCGGGCTGCATATCTTTCTTTAAATTGCTATTTTATGATTAGATAAATCTATACCTAATATTTAATAAATAAATGATGTAATTAAAAACAATGACTTATAAAACTTTACTAAGTTTCTGTATTGGAATATAGGGAGTTTTTGGCTGTTTTTCTGCAAGATTTGCTGTAAAATTCATCTATTCTTTTTCAAATTTCATTGATCTCCTATGAGCAACTTGTCTACAACGCTGTGGTCTCACATCCGTACGGTCCAAGATTTCCCAAAACCAGGTATTTGTTTCTTCGATTTAACGCCATTATTCATGAGTAATCTTGAGCCACTTACAGATGCGCTGATTGCAAGTATTCCTGCGGAGAAGTTGGCTGAGGTAGACAGTTTTGTTGCTGTAGAAGCGCGTGGTTTTGTACTTGCAAGCTTGCTTGCACAACGGTTGGGCAAAGGTTTGTTGTTAGTACGCAAGGCGGGTAAACTGCCGCCACCAGTTGTAGGCGTTGGCTACAGTTTGGAGTATGGTTTAGATCGCTTAGAAATGGCAGCGAATATAGCATCACAAAAAGTGATAATTGTAGATGATGTTCTAGCAACAGGCGGGACATTAAAAGCAGTGAAGCAGTTGGTGAAAAAATGCCATCATGAAGTATTGGGTGCAAGTATTTTTCTGGATTTACCAGATTTGCATACTGACTTAGGTTTAGAAATTTGGTCTGTACTAGATGACAAATCTAAGCCAGAATCTGTAGCAGCATAATTGCGTTAAAAAAGCCTTGGATGATCCAAGGCTTTTTATTTATACAAATATTGTTGTTCTAGATGTTCAATCAATTGATTGATATTTTCAGGTTTCAGTAATCGGTGGTGTCCACCTTCAACGGCTTGTATCAGCATATAATTTTCTAATATTTCCTGTGCTGCATACATATCAATAAGCTCATCGCCGAGCTCCAAGTAGGCGACTTGGGGAACGTTGTGGTCTAGGTCAGTATCATTAATACTTGGATAATCATCACGGAAATCTGGTGCTAAACGAGGATTGGCAATTACACATGGAATTTGATGTGTCAGTGACATTTTCAACGCCCAATATGCCCCAATGCAATGCCCTACAATAATTTCAGGTTTTATTTTCTCAATAATATCGTCATAAAAACTGGCTACAGTAGAAAAGTTCAGATAGCGATAATCAATGTCGATACAAAACTTTTGTTTTGCATCAATCGCATGGAATTTGGTGGACTCACGGGAAGAGTCTAATCCATGCAAAAACAAAATTTTAGATTCGCATCTGCTCATATATTGTCATTCAATCAAAAATTAAATTATTTTATTGGTGGCGAAAAGTTTACTTTTCCACGATTTATAACATTCATTGTAGAGTGATTCATATTGAAAGGAAGTTAGCTTTTGGTCTAAGAAAAAAGCTGAGTATATCGACAGTTAGTTCTTAGGTTTGAAATCAACAGAACAAAGACTTTTTTATATATCGCTTGGTTTTAGATGATGCTCATTCGTCCAGAATTCTGCTATGCTATGCAACTTCCGTTTTTTAATACATATACGAGGCAGAGATGACGCAACAAAACGCTCAATCGACTTCTGAACAAGCCATTTCCGAAAACGATTTAATTGCACAGCGTCATGCCAAGTTAAAGCAGATTGAAGATCAAGCCAAACAAACGGGCACTAGCCCATGGCCAAACACGTTTAAACGTGAACATTATGCGCAAGACTTACAAGATCAATTTGCAGACAAAAGCAAAGAAGAGATTGAAGCAGCCGAGCATGTTTATGTGTCTGTAGCGGGTCGTGTGATGTTGAACCGCGGTTCATTCATCGTGATCCAAGATATGACGGGTCGTATCCAGTTATACGTGGCGCGTAAAGAATTAGCACCTGAAACCTTAGAAACCATTAAGAGCCTAGATCTTGGTGATATTATCGCGGTGAAAGGTTATATCGGTCGTTCAGGTAAAGGTGACCTTTATGTACATATCGAACATTTTGAGCTTTTAACCAAGTCACTTCGTCCACTTCCAGATAAATTCCATGGTCTAAACGACACTGAAGTCAAATATCGTAAGCGTTATCTTGACCTGATTGTGAACGAAGAAACACGTAAGACTTTTGAAATCCGTGCCAAAGTGGTTTCAGGCATTCGTGCGTTCTTAACTGAACAGCGCTTCATGGAAGTAGAAACACCGATGATGCATGTGATTCCGGGTGGAGCGTCAGCGCGTCCATTTGAAACACATCACAATGCTTTGGATATGCCACTTTTCTTACGTATTGCACCTGAGCTTTACTTAAAACGTTTGGTGGTCGGTGGTTTTGAGCGTGTGTTTGAAATTAACCGTAACTTCCGTAACGAAGGTGTCTCGACACGTCATAACCCAGAATTCACTATGATTGAATTCTATCAAGCTTATGCAGATTATAAGGACTTGATGGAACTGACTGAAAATATGCTTGAACGCTTAGCGCTTGACATTTTGGGTTCAACCGATGTGCCTTATGGTGAAGAAGTCTATAGCTTCAAAGGTCCATTTAATAAAATTTCGATGTTTGATGCCATTCTTGCGCACAACCCACAGTTCACGCCTGATAATGTCAATGACCGTGAATTCTTAGCAAAATTTGTGCAGGAAGAACTGAAAGAGCAGGTGAAACCAGGTTTTGGTTTGGGCAAACTGCAAACTATCGTATTTGAAGAAACTGTTGAAACTCAGTTACGCCAGCCGACTTTCATTACAGAATATCCTGCTGAAACTTCGCCATTGGCACGTCGTAATGATCACAACCCACACATTACGGACCGTTTTGAGTTCTTTATTGGTGGTCGTGAACTTGCCAATGGTTTCTCAGAGTTGAATGATCCGATTGACCAAGCTGAACGTTTCCAAGCACAGGTTTCAGAAAAAGACGCGGGTGATGATGAAGCAATGCACTATGATGCAGACTTTGTTGAGGCGCTTGAGTACGGCTTACCTCCAACAGCAGGTGAGGGTATTGGTATTGACCGTTTGGTGATGCTATTTGCTAATGCAGCGAGTATTCGTGATGTGATTTTGTTCCCACACATGCGTCATAAAAACTAAGTTTACTGAGCCACAAAACCCGCACTCATTCTCAATGAAATGCGGGTTTTTTGATGGTTTCAGCATTCAGTGTAAAGCCTTTTGAATCCGAACTTTCATGTCTAATGCTTGCTGAAAGATAAAATCTTTCATCCAGATGACTTGTTCACCTAGTGGATTGGTTTTGATCGCAGTATTTAAAAAATCGAGTTTAGGCTGATTGAAGATTTGCTGTTCAATTTCATACAGGAGTTGGGCGGATGTGGCATAGAGTGGGCAACTCAACATGAAAAAAGTTTTGGGATAATTATAGAAAGCGTAATTAAGATTAAATGCTTGTTCATCTCCTTTTAAATGCCCAATACCGATTTCATAACTGCGGTCTTGGTTGCTATGTGTAATACCGATCAAAAATTCAAGCTTCAAAATTTTGCAGTCATACTGCGAAAGTCGTAGACCAAATTGCATGCCAATTTGGTCTGTACTATGTTCATGTTGTACAAAGCTGGGAAAGATCGAGCCTGCTTCATTGAGTGCTTCTTGTAGTATCAGCATGTGGTTATTATGTTGATATATGAACCCAGCCAGTTGAGCTGCGTCTAATTTACTTTTTATCGCTGCTATTGTGAGGTTTGGTCTAGACATAGAATAAAATAAGTAGATGAAAAATTTACTGTAGAGTTTTTAGTGCAGGTGGCATAGCTAGTGCTTAGATGAAATATCAATCACAAAAGTACTTAAAACACTGAATATGACAGGGGAAGTTAATGTAATATCTGCATTTATTTTGAACGTTGGAGTTGTTGAATAAAACTAATAGGGCTTATCAATTTTGTTTTATATGAGCTTTTTGCATATAAATATAATAAAACAAGCAATAGCGTGCATAACTAAATCTTTATAATGAATATATATTTTTGAATGTGTAATAAGTACACGATTTTTGTGAGTTGGTGCTGTCAATGTCATTAAATGAGGAAAGACTTACTCATCTTAAACAGCTTGAAGCTGAGAGTATTCATATTATCCGCGAAGTAGCTGCTGAGTTTGAAAACCCAGTCATGCTCTATTCTATTGGTAAGGATTCAGCAGTGATGCTGCATTTGGCGTTAAAAGCGTTCTATCCTGCCAAACTTCCATTTCCGCTTCTACATGTAGATACAGGCTGGAAATTTAAAGACATGATTGCTTTCCGCGACAACATGGCAAAAACGCATGGCTTTGATTTGATCGTACATCAAAACAAAGAAGGGAAAGATGCGGGCATTAACCCATTTGACCATGGTAGCTCAAAATATACCGACATCATGAAAACTCAAGGCTTAAAACAAGCACTTGATAAATACGGTTTTGATGCAGCTTTTGGTGGTGCGCGTCGTGACGAAGAAAAATCACGTGCTAAAGAACGTGTCTATTCATTCCGTGACTCGAAACACCGTTGGGATCCGAAAAACCAGCGTCCTGAACTTTGGAATCTTTACAACGGTAAAGTGAACAAAGGTGAAAGTATTCGTGTGTTCCCATTATCAAACTGGACTGAGCTTGATATTTGGCAATATATCTACTTGGAAAGTATTCCATTGGTTCCACTTTATTTAGCTGCAGAACGTCCTGTGGTTGAGCGTAGTGGCACACTGATTATGGTTGATGATGAACGTATGCCTTTAAAAGAAGGCGAAGTTCCACAAATGAAATCGGTACGTTTCCGTACACTTGGTTGTTACCCACTTACGGGTGCAGTTGAGTCAACGGCAAATACCCTACCTGAAATTATCCAAGAAATGTTGCTTGCAACCAGCTCTGAACGTCAAGGTCGTATGATTGACCATGATGAAGCAGGCTCGATGGAAAAGAAAAAGCAAGAAGGTTATTTCTAACTGTTGATAAATCTCTCCCAACCTCTCTTTTTCTAAGAGAGGAGAAAAGTCCTTCTTTTGTAACGGGGAAAGTCTCCCTTAACAAAGGGAGATTTAGAGGGATTAAAGAGATTAAAAACCGATTTCTAAAGAATATGTGGAGTTTTGAGCAATGTCTCATCAATCAGAACTGATTAGCCAAGATATCTTGGGCTATCTAAAACAACATGAAAATAAAGACCTATTGCGTTTTTTGACTTGCGGTAATGTCGATGATGGTAAGTCAACTTTAATTGGTCGTTTGCTTTACGATTCAAAATTGATTTATGAAGATCAATTGCAAGCGGTGACTCGCGACTCTAAAAAAGTCGGTACGACAGGTGATGCTCCTGACTTGGCACTGCTTGTAGATGGTCTACAAGCTGAGCGTGAACAGGGTATTACCATTGATGTAGCTTATCGTTATTTCTCAACTGAAAAACGTAAGTTCATCATTGCTGACACACCAGGACATGAGCAATATACGCGTAACATGGCAACGGGTGCGTCGACCTGTGATCTTGCGATTATCTTGATTGATGCGCGTTATGGTGTACAAACTCAGACACGTCGTCACACATATATTGCAAGCTTACTTGGCATTAAGAACATTATTGTTGCGATTAACAAAATGGATTTGGTGGAATTTTCTGAAGCACGCTTCAATGAAATTCAGACAGAGTATGCAAACTTTGTTGCACAACTCGGTGACCGTAAGCCAAACAACATTATCTTTACGCCTATTTC
>NZ_DKIK01000199.1:0-15719 GCF_002454215.1 Acinetobacter sp. UBA6720 | reverse complement strand
CGAGGGTTCGAATCCCTCTCTCACCGCCAACTTTACTTATGTCGCGCTCATAGCTCAGCTGGATAGAGCACTTGGCTACGAACTAAGGGGTCGGGAGTTCGAATCTCTCTGAGCGCACCAATAAGTAAACTGTATGTAACGTAACGCCTGAATTGGCACACAAGTAATGCGCTCATAGCTCAGCTGGATAGAGCACTTGGCTACGAACTAAGGGGTCGGGAGTTCGAATCTCTCTGAGCGCACCAACTTGAACAATCAACCGCACATGTTGCGGTTTTTTTGTGTCTGTAAAAAGTGAAATGCTTTGCTTGAGAAAGTGATTCATCAAGAAAGATTTGATATCAATAAAGCTTTAGTCTTGCATGAATTGCCTATCTATTCTGCTATGGAATCTCAATTTGTTGATTTATACAGCATCTCGCACCTTTTGTGCTTAATAAGTGGGCGGTTGATCGACTTTTATGGAAATAAGACTTAACAAAAAATAGGATTCACGTATAATGCACCCCATCAAGACGTCGCGCTCATAGCTCAGCTGGATAGAGCACTTGGCTACGAACTAAGGGGTCGGGAGTTCGAATCTCTCTGAGCGCACCAACTTGATCAATATTGAAAAAACCGCTTAATTGCGGTTTTTTTGTGCCTATTGTTTTTGTTCACTTTGATATGCAAAACATAGGTTTCATTTCGCTACATTTTCTCTATTGTACGTGTGCGTATTGGCGCTTTTTATATTCATTCAGATTCTTTTTTAGAGTTAACCGCGTACTGCATGTGTACAACCAGCTCATTCAGCTGCGTGTATGAAAGTCCTAAGAAAATGCCAAATAGTGTTGTAGTATTGAGATCAATATTTTTAGTAATTTGATCTAGCCTTATGTCAGAGAACAAACCTGCATTATCGACACGTTATTTTCTCACTTTAGAAGAGTCGCAAGATGGTTTTGCTTTAGCGACCTTTGGTAAAAAGCAAATTACGCGCTTTATTACACCTCTGATTAGTATCGGGATTATTGTGTGGGGCTTTATGCTCGGCTTTACAGGTGTCGGGCGTTATTATGTGGCATTGGGTGTATTCTTCTTGGTTTTACAAATTCTCATGCGTTATTGGTTTCTTCCAATGATGTTTAAGCGTCAGTTTGTGAAATATCAGTTTGGTAAAAGTGAGCAGGGCATAGATTTATATCAAGATTATGCGGAAATTTACGCCAACGGCCGCAAGCAGGTGGTCCATTATAATGAAGTACAGAAATTTGCCATCGGTAAGTTAACTTATATGTTAGAGCTGAAAAACCGTACTGTGGTGATTGTGCCTAAGCGCGCACTCATAGAGAGTGCAGATCAAACGAAGTTTGAGAATACCTTTAAAAAATAAGCGTATTGACCGTAACACGATAAAATTATTCGCCAAGCAAGAGGAAGATCATGAGTACACGTCCATCTAAAATTGTCTGTGTCGGTCGTAGTTATGCAGACCATGCCAAAGAATTAGGCAATGCGATTCCTGATCGTCCCGTTTTATTTATCAAACCACCAAGTAGTCTGCTCAGTTTAGATGCGGGTATTTCTTGGAATCCTGCGTGGGGCAGTTGTCACTATGAATGTGAACTGGTTTTACGTATAGATCAACGTTTAACTCAAGAAGCTGACCCTCTCAAGGCTATTCAAGCGGTAGGTGCAGTGACCTTAGGCTTAGACTTAACCTTACGTGATTTGCAAGATGATTTGAAAGGCAAAGGTCAACCGTGGGAGCGTGCTAAAGCCTTTGATGGTTCGTGTGTACTGGCAGATTGGGTTGCTGTTTCCGATGTAGTACAAGATTGGAATGATGTGCACTATACCTTTCATGTCAATAATGAGCTGCGTCAAGCAGGTAATACGGCACATCTAATTTTTGATATTGGTACCTTGTTGGCTGATATTAGCCAAGTCTTCACTTTGGAAGCAGGCGATGTGGTTATGACGGGCACACCAGCAGGGGTTGCAGCATTGCAGCCGGGTGAACAGTTACAAATGACTTTGAACGGTAAATCTCAAGATTATACATGGACGACTTTTGTCAAAGCCTAATTGGTTTTAACTGAAATATCTTAAAAAAAGATCACCACGGTGGTCTTTTTTTAGCGTTGTTGGTGGCTATGATACAGTTTTCGAAATTGATCGGGTGTATACACCATCCAGCGCTTAAACATGTTGATAAAGGCCGATGCATTGGCATAGCCCAAATCTAATGCAATACTTTCCACTTTTTTCCCTTCGGTTAGCATGCTCATGGCTTTCATGACTTTTAAGCGCTGTCGCCATTCATTCAAAGACATGCCGAGTTCTTTTTGGCTATAACGCGCAAGTGTGCGTTCAGTCATATTGTGCTGAACTGCCAGTTGTTGCAAAGCGCTGTTGTCGGCAGGGTGTAAATGTAAAAAATCTAAAATACTCTTGAGCACAGGATGTTCGGAGTGTGGTAAATAACTACTCACCAATTCTGCATGGTGTAGTTGGTCAAGCAAGACATAAAGTAAGCGTAAATGCTCAGCTGAATCATCTGCCAAGTGGTACTGTTTTAAATGTTTAAAGAGTGCGGTGACTAAAGGTGAGCTCAGCATAATACCGGCTTGCTGTGGTAAGTGGCTGCATAAGCTTTCATGGATATAGAGCGTACCGTGAGAAACATCGGTACGGTTTAAACCGCTATGTGCGACATGGGGTGGTAGCCAAATTCCGTATGGCGGTGGAGTGAGATAGTCAACTTGATTAATATGGACTTCCATGACTCCATTAAATGCATAGACAAATTCACCCCATGCATGTCCATGTACGGGATAAACCGACTGAGCGGGATCATCGCGAAAATGAATCCACAATAATTTATCAATATGATCATTGGTCGGTAGTTGTTTGAGTGGTGCACTGTTTTTTTGTTGTTTGTAGGGCATGGCTGAAATTGCCTGAATAAGAAGATCTCTTGTCTGTTTTAGATTATATATTTTATTTCAGACAAATTTATAGTATGGGTTCATCTTTTTTAGTGGAGCAGATCGTGAGCAGTCGTCAGGCGCTAGACGGAAAAGCCTCAGGTATTATGCTGGGGCTTTGCGTGTTATGGGGCTTACAACAAGTGGTGTTAAAACTTGCAGCCCCTGATATTTCTACAGTGATGCAAATTGCGCTTCGATCAGGTCTATCTGCATTGATGGTTTATCCCATGATTAAGCTAGCAAAGGGGGCTTCATTATGGGGGAGTGATTATTTGCCTGCAGGCATTTTGGTGGGGGTATTATTTGCAGCCGAATTTTTTTTAGTGGCACAGGCTTTACGTTTTACCTCTGCTTCGCATACCGTGGTTTTATTGTATACCGCCCCTATTTTTGTGGCACTGGGTTTACACTGGAAACTGCCGTCTGAGCGTTTGTCGGTCATACAGTGGTTAGGAATTGGATTGGCATTTTTTGGAATTGTAATCGCCTTTTTATTTCATCCTTCTGATTCTCAAGCTTTAGTCACATCGGCTTTATGGGGGGATGTCTTGGCACTTTTAGCAGGGATTTTATGGGCAGCCACCACGATCGCTGTTCGGCTGACCAAATTGGCTGAAGCACCTGCGACACAGACCTTGTTTTATCAGTTGTTTATCGCATTTTTATTGCTCTTGCCGCTTTCTTTCTTTATGGGGCAGGCCACCATTCACTGGTCCGCACTGTCGATCAGTAGTTTACTGTTTCATACCGTGGTGGTGTCATTTGGTAGTTATCTGATTTGGTTTTGGCTATTAAGAAAGTATTTGGCTTCACAGTTGGGAGTATTTTCTTTTCTAACCCCGATTTTTGGGATGTGCTTTGGGGTGATGTTCTTAAAAGAACAGTTGGAGCTGAATTTCTTATTGGGTACGGGTTTTGTCTTGATGGGGGTAATGGTGGTGAGTCTACATCACAAGATTAAACAATACTTACAGGCCTTTAAAGCGGCTTTGCAGTAAAAAAATCATGTATGTTTTGGACTAAGGTTAGGCTTTACCTGTGATGTATAAAAACCGTGTCTTATCTATATAGAAGAGATAAGACACGGTTTTATTAGGATTTATCATCAAAAATTTTGGAAAGTGGAATGGCGAGTTTTGCAGCCAAGTAATCATCTGACTCCACCAAGGCAGGACCAATTTTTTGCATCCAGACATCGTCAGGATGTACATTGCCTAAGTCCTGACGCTGTGGCAGTGGATAGGGAAGCTTGCTATAAAAACTCCAAAAATCAACGTGAGACAGATTGCGTACAAGAACATATTGATTGTCATCAGTACGTTTAACTAAATTCTGTGTTTCAAGCATGAGGACGTAACTTGGCCAGCGACCCAATTCATCTCGCCCCAAGATATCAAGCGCTTCATCGTCTGAAACACTTAAGCCTTGTTGCTGCTTTTTATAAAATAGTTCCAGTAAATCCATCAACATAATAACAGGATGGCGCTTTTGTTCTTTATGAGAGGTAAATGCAGTAAGTGCATAACTAATTTCAACCCCAATCAGGACGATATTCCATGATAGAAAAATCCACAGCAGGAAAATGGGAATTGCGGCAAACGCACCATAAATAATTTCATAACTGGTAAAGTTCGACATAATAAAACCGAACAAATGTTTCAGTAATTCAAAGACAATAGCACTAAATAAACCAGCAATGAGAGCCGATTTAATCGGCACACTTCGGTTCGGAATGGTCCAATTTAAAATAAAAAAACCAAGTACCGTTAAGGCGAATGAAATTAACCAAAATATAAAAGCACCATCTAACTCATAGCCTGCAAAATTATTGCTTAAGACATTTAAAGAGGCGACAGTAGAAGAAATAACAAAGGCACTACCGAGGAGAATTGGTCCTAAAGAAATAATGGTCCAGTAGCGCATAAAGCCAATAATGCCACCACGGGTTTCGCGCACTCGCCAAATTCGGTTAAAGACAGTTTCAATACTGGTCAGCATCATGACCGTTGTAACGAAGAGAAATAAGATTCCGATAATGGTCAAATTACTCGATTTATCGGTAAAAGCATTGAGAGCCTTATCAAAAGCAATGGTGGTTTTAGGTAAAAAATTACTATAAATCAATTGCTGTAATTGCTGACGTGCAGGTTCCAGTGCTTTGATGGACGAGATGATGACCAAGAAAACTGTCAGCATTGGTACGACCGCAAACAAGGTAGTGTAGGTCAGTGAACCTGCTTGTTCACGACAACGGTCGGCCTCAAAGCGCCGTACTACAAATAAGACGAACTGAAACCAAGTTTTCTTATAGAAAGGAAGTTTTTTTAAGTACTGTTCTAACATAGGCAAAGTATCTCTTTGTTTTCTTCATCTTTTCTACATTTTTCACTTTAAGCTTAACCAAAAAATAGAAAAAATACCGTATAGTTTTATTTTTTCTGTCATCGAACTCTATTCATGCAAACCTATGTTTTAGTTTTATATTACAGCAAATATGGCAGTACCCGTGAAATGGCGCATTTGATTGCAAATGGAATTGAGGCGAGTGGTATAGCTGTAAAAATTCGAACTGTTCCAAATATTTCAACTGTGGTGAAAGAAGCAGAAGCCAGTATTCCTGCCGATGGTGATATTTATTGTAGCGTAGAGGATTTGGAAAACTGTGCAGGTTTGGCACTAGGCTCACCTACGCGTTTTGGCAATATGGCGTCTGAAATGAAATATTTTCTCGATCAAACCACCAGTCTTTGGCTCAATGGTGCTTTGCATGGCAAGCCTGCTTGTGTATTTACCTCATCAGGTTCGATGCATGGTGGGCAAGAAAGCACCTTGTTGACCATGCTTCCCCCGTTATTTCATCATGGCATGATGATTCTTGGTTTAAACAATGCTGTTCCAGCACTGTCGAATACAAAAACAGGCGGGACGCCTTATGGGGCGAGTCATGTCAGTGGTCCTCGGCATGACCAGAGTTTAAGCCAAGATGAAAAAGTGTTGTGCGAAGCACAAGGAAAACGTCTTGGCGAAGTTGTAAAGAAATTGCAAGCCTAGTGATTGCGACATGAAAAAGTCCATGAATGATGGGCTTTTTTATTATTCAATTGGTGTTAGGTGTTGTTCTTTAAATTTGGCACCACAGTTTAGGCATTTATAGTCGAGAAACACATTTTTATCGACAATCACACCTGCTTTTTTACCAAAGCGATGTCCTAAAAAACCACCTGTGACCCCAATACTGACTGCACCGACGAAGGTGCCAATGGTACCGCCCATAATGACTCCTAAAGGCCCAGCCGCTGCACCGATCGCTGCGCCTATAGAGGCTCCAGATGCTGCTCCCCCAACAGTACCTGCGGTTGCACCTGCTGAACTGAGCAATACGCCTCCAATTTTTGTCAGTTGTTGCTCATGATTTCTTTTTTCGATTTCACTTGAGCCACACTTTGGGCAGAGAATTGTTTTTTCCATAGCTTATTTGACCTATAAGGGCTAGCTGTACTTAAAATATATAGCCTGATTATGGTGTTCATGACGCATGACAACCGTGTTACCTCAGATCTAAGATTTCTAAACATCTGAATCTAGAGTAAATACTAGCTGAATTTGAGTTGAGAATATTTATTAGACTTGTAATTTTCTGGGAATATCTACGCTGTTTCTGTAGAGTCTTACTCCATTGTTCTCGGCATTCAAGTTCATGGCTTAACTTAGTTGGCAAAGTGAATCCGATTTCGTCCCGCTTCTTTTGCACAGTAGAGGGCTTTATCTGCTCGTTTAAATACATCTTCGGCATCGGTATCTTGTTTGCCGACCTCTGCAACGCCGATGCTAACTGTAAAACATAGTATTTCCTGTTCATAACTGACTTCCATCGCTTCGATGGTTGAACAAATCCGTCGAAAGATCCGCATAGCCTCATTACCTAAGCAGGCAGGTAGAATAATGGCAAACTCTTCGCCACCAATACGGGCTAAAAAGTCTTCATCACGCAGTATGCTTCGTATTTTTTTCACCATTTTTTTGAGTACATAGTCACCTGCAGTATGCCCATAGCAATCATTTAGCTGTTTAAAGTGATCAATATCTAAAATGCCAATGCTAAACGGTACGCGGGATTTGCTAAAATGCAGCATGGTTTGATGGCTTTCTTGTACAAATACTCTTCGGTTAAACGTGCCTGTCAGTTCATCGGTAGAGGCTAAAATAGCCATCTCTTGAACTTGTAAATGTAGTTTGATGTTTAACGCTAACCATTTTGCAAGGGTTTGTAACAGGATGGCTTGCTGTAGGGTGTAATGATGTTTACGTACATCGGCCACATTGAGTGTACCAATACAAATATCATTATGAATCATTGGGGCATCCATACAGCTACCCATACCATGTTCAGAAAGCATTTGACAGTCGAGTTCATCCGACAGGCTTAAGTCATCGCAAATGATCAGTTGTGACTCAGCAAAAACTCGGCCTACAAAAGTTTGTCCAATTGGAATTTTAAAATCCATCGGAATTGCATGATTGCCCGAAATTGAGTATAGCTTGAGATAATCTTCAGTATCTTGCAGGGTGATGCTGGCCCGATCTGCATCGAAAACGTATGAAATCCAGTAGGCAATTGTATCTAATACTACCTGTAAAGAGCTGGCTTTACTTAGGTCGTGAATAAAGTCGACGGGAAGTTGAATGGAGTGAGCTCCATCAAATCCTGATAATTGATTTGGATCAAACGATCGTTCACTCGTTTCTTTCTTCTTTATCATTTGTGTGGCTTTCTCAATAAAAAAGTATTTCGTTTAATCGCTGTTTATTTTTAGTCTTAGAAAGTGGTTATGACCATTTAAATTTGATCATGCTATATAAATCATGTTTCTCCAACTTAAAAATGTAATTAAATTGATAAAAGACGATATATTTTTTACTTTAAATTAAAAGTAATCTACCGCGCAAATATGGCGCTTGTGTGTGGATGACCTGCGGGTCATGAATGTCATAAAAAAAGAGCATTTTAAAATGCTCTTTTTTTATGGAGGGTGCTGTGATTAGTCTCGTACAAATTCTACAGTGCCTTTTGCTAGTGACTTAACTCGAGCTAGAGATTCGATGCGATATCCCTTTTCAAGCAAAATATCGCGACCAGGCTGAAATGATTTTTCAATCACAATACCTACACCCACGACTTCTGCTTTGGCTTGATGAATTAGATCTATTAGACCAAGAGCAGCCTGACCATTAGCCAGAAAGTCATCAATCACAAGTACTTTGTCTAATGAGCTGATGTGTTTATTTGAAATGGCAATGGTGCTTTCTGTTTGCTTGGTAAATGAAAATACCTTTGAACGATAAAGCTCATCTTTTAAGGTTAAAGATTGGTATTTCCGCGCAAAAATAACAGATACGCCTAGTTCTAAACCTGTCATGATTGCAGGTGCAATCCCTGATGCTTCAATCGTGATGATTTTTGTGATGCCAGCATCTTTGAAACGGCGAGCAAATTCTTTGCCGATCAATTGCATCATCACTGGATCAATTTGGTGGTTTAAGAAAGCATCAACTTTCAGAACTTCATCAGATAGAACGATACCTTCGCTTAAGATTTTCTGTTCTAGTGCGTACACGGGAGAATCCTCTAAGGGCAGGTGCTTTTTCAAGCAAATGCGTATTTTAGGAAGCACCTGAAAAAATGCAAGTAAAATTCGTCAAAATGACTAATTGCTTGCACCTTTATAGCTCGTTAAGAGCAATCCATAAGATGTTTTCTTATCAACATGGCTGACTTTAACAGGAAGATAGTCTAATTTCGGAGCTAGCCAGAAAATGGTTTCACGGCCGGGCTTATCATGTTTCATGACTACTTTAATGGTCTCGAAAGTTCCATAATCTGTTTTGATAGATTCAGTACCTTGCTTCACAAATTTACGTGCTTCAACCTCTTTAGCATCGGCCAAATAGTAAGTTGATTTTAAACCACCATTTTTAATGTCTTCACGAATTTGCAATTCTGCATTGAGCTCATCTAAGACACCCGCTTTCCATGCAAATGAACGCGTTTCGTTGTCTTTCTTGGTATTGATGGTTTTTGCTGCTGGATTGAAGTTAATACTCATGGTGTTGTTATGCACCAAAATTTTACTGCTACGGCTAAAGCTATTGGACTGAATTTGTTTGCCATTTAAACTAAAGCGGCTACTTTCGGTTGCTGAGGCAATACCGCCTGCTTTGGCTGCAAAAACATAGTTCCAGTTATTACCTGACTTTGATAAAGTCCGAGTTGCAGAGCCTAAATTTTTGCCATTATAGTTAAATTGATAACTGGCCTGAAATGGACTCATGGCAAAGGTTTGGCTTGAGAACCCGACAAATAGCAAAGCGCTCATACTTGTCGCGATTGTGGCTGTTTTCAATTTTGATTTAGCCATAAGAAAAAGTTTCCTATTTAGTTGTAGGCACAAAATTTTTGCATATAACTATTATGCACATTGATTATGAAGAAAAAATTCGAAACATAAGGGGAACTGTAGTTTTATGTTTCATTTACATATTTGAAATTACGGTTTTGTCACCAAATGATCAGCTATTTTTGTCGAATGGGAGAGACTGTACTTTCATCCAAATTGGGTTCAATCAAATCATCAATCGAGGTTTGAGAGAATTTATTAAATAGTGCAGTTAAATTGACGTTACCAATCACGACCAATTCGGCTTCACGTAGCACAGCATGATTAACATGGACTTTGCCTAGCGTGTCGATGATTGAACGGTTTTTGCCTAACCAACGGTTCAAATTTAAATGTAGTAACTCATCTTTAACCTTAATCACATTCAGCTTTTCTAAAATCATACCTAAAGGATCTTGGTTTAGGATTTTTTGATAAAAAAACAGGGCACAGCGCACGCCCATTTTATGAAAGACCGTTGGGTATTCAGCATCTAGCACACTGGTATCACTGATTTGTTCGAACACAATCAATTGCGTTTTTTTATTCAATTCCATTTGCACTAATTTCAAGTCAACAGAGAGCGTCAGTTTGAGACCGTTATAATCGAGTGTGGCATATAAGCGTAACCAGTCATCATGTAAGTCTGCATGTAAGTCTTTTAACATTCTCACATTGTCGGTCACAAATCGTTGAAATGTGGCGTTTAAAAAGACTTGAGACATTGGAAACTCGCGCTCATCCTCAATAAATCCTTCCGCCTTTTGATAAACTTGGCGTAAACGATTAGAAATATTGGAAATAAGCGTTTGCATAAGAGGCGTCCTAGCTAATCAGTGTTTTTGAGCGATCAGATCTCTGGTTGAAATGTTTGAAAAATACTGCTCATGAAGCTTGCAGTTTAGCAAAATTAATTGCACCATTTTCATGATTTTATGAAACAGTGAATCTACAGGGTACAGTGCCTCATTCTAAGCAATAAAATGAAAACTGTGTCTATTTTATACTGCGTACATACGCTTAGGGGAACAAGACAAATTGTCGGTTTGAAGTGATGTTCAAAAAAATAAATGTAATGCCTTTGGCGCATAATTGGTGGAAAGACCCAATTTTTACAGCAACCGTTGTGCTTGCAGCTTTTTTGCATCTGGTGATTTTGACTGTACAGTTTGCCATGCCTCAAGAAAATGATGCCGCAGTGAAAGAAATTGCAGTGACTTTACGCCCTTCAGATCAAAAAATTGAAGATGCGGATTTCTTGGCGCAAGCGGATCAACAGGGTTCTGGCACCTTTCGCGAGTCCCACCGGATGTCGAGTGATATGCCCGTGCCGATGCTTGAGCAAAGTGCTGGGGAACAACAGCGAGAAGCTTTAGAACAGGTCCAGCAAAAGCGTGAATTAAATTTTGAAGAAAAGTTGTTAATGACGACACTTAGCTGGCAAAAACAAGCGGAAGATAATCAGCGCAAAAAAGCCATGGAAGAAATGAACAGCCAGTTTCAGGCCAAAGCAGCCATGGTGGCAAGCCTTGAAGCGCAATATTTGCAACGTCAACAAAACTTTAGCCGTCAGCAAAAAATCAAAACAGTTGATGGTATTCAAGCCAAGCAAGATATTTCGGCAGCCTATCTTGAAAAGTTTCGTCAGAAAGTAGAATTTTATGGCAACCGTTACTACCCAGAAGCAGCTAAACAACAACGACTGGCGGGTGAAGTACGTTTAATGGTGATTTTAAATGCTTCAGGTGGTATCCGCGCCATTCGCCTGATTGACAGCTCAGGGCATGAGATGTTGGATGAAGCAGCAAAGGCATCAGTACGCAAAGCAGCCCCGTTCGGCGCTTTCGATACCAAAATGAAGGATATTTCTGAGTTACGCATTGTACGCACATGGCGTTTTGACCCAGCAGAGGCAGAGTTTGAAGTTCATTGATATTCTTGCTTCTTTATGGGAAATTATAATGATTAAATTAATTTATAAAAAAACATGTAAAACAATATCTTAAATTTTTATTCTGAGGTTTATTTATTTTTTCTCAATAAAAACATAATCTTATATTTAAAGGTGAAAACTTGAATTGATAATAAAAATAATTATCATTTGCAGTATGTTTTTTGTTAAATATTTTAAAGCATTCGTGAATCTTTCTTAAAGCAAGTTAATGGGGGAGGATGCATGCATGTTTTTTAATATTTGATCCCTGTTATAAGGATATAGTTTCATGTATTACTCCCCAACTTTAAAGCGCTTCAAAGTTAGTCCACTGATATTGGCTATGGCAGCAGCCACAGTACTTCTCCCAACTTTGGGGTCTGCAGCACCCACTACGAGCGATGAAAGTGCACAACTTGAAACGATTACGAGTCAAGCCGAGGAAGAGAATCCATCTGTAACGGAAGGGACAAAGAGTTATACGGCGAAGAGTGCCAGTACCTCTACCAAATTAAATTTGTCACTTCGCGAAACACCGCAGTCGGTTAAAGTTTTAACCCGTGAATATTTAGATGATACCAATACAAATTCTTTGCAAGAAATGCTCAATAACGTGACTGGTATTACCACCAACCGTTGGGATGAGCGTCAATATCCGACAGCACGCGGGTTTGATGTGGATTATTATTTATTTGATGGTGTACCAAGTACAGCCGAAGCAGATATTGCTAACGATCCAGACCTGAGCATGTATGATCGCGTGGAAGTGGTCAAAGGCGCTAATGGGCTAATGACGGGGGCGGGCAATCCTGCAGTTGCTATCAATATGGTACGTAAACATGCAAATTCTAAAGAATTAACAGGGACATTAAGCAGTTCTTATGGTTCGTGGAATGCATGGAACAGCATGGCAGATATTTCTGCACCCTTAAATGCTGATGGGAGTGTACGTGGACGAATTGTTGTCAAACATGAAAGTACAAACTCTTTTGCCGATTTGTATGAAAAAGAAAATAACTTATTTTATGGTGTGCTTGATGCAGATTTAACGGACAGCACTTATCTGTCAGTGGGTGCTAGTTATCAGAATTTAGAACGTTCTGGTATCAAATGGGGAGGCTTGCCAGCATTTTATACTGATGGTTCGTTAACGCATTTTGATCGTGATTTAACAGTGACCAGTGATTGGACATATTGGAATACTAATACAACTACTGTCTTTGCTCAGCTTAAGCAGAAGTTATTTAATGATATCACGCTGAATGTTAATTATGATTACCGCCAAATAGATGCAGAGACAGCATTGTTGTACTTATGGTCAGGATCAGTAGATAAAGCGACCAATAGTAGTGCTGGTTTATACCCATATACCGATACGTCAAAGACCACTCAAAATAATGCGGATATTTATTTTTCTGCGCCTTTTACTTTGGCTGGCTTACAACAAGAAGTTGTCGCTGGGTTTATGTATAATCAGAGCGAAAAAACTGATCGCTATTATGGAACGCCTACTCTAGATAACTATACGATTGATTTTGACAATTTCACACCATCAAAACTTCTCGGCTCTATTAATAATAATGTTGCAAGCCCATCTAATAAAACTACACAAACAGGTGCGTATCTAGCAGGTAAGTTCACTTTATTAGATCCCCTAAAACTTGTAGCAGGTGTACGAGTATCTAACTGGGAGTATGAAAGTGCTGATGGAAATGGTAATCGTAAGTTTAATAATAAAGTGACACCTTATGCTGGATTAATCTATGATTTCTTAGAAGATTATTCATGGTATGCCAGCTATACTGGCATTTTTAAACCAGAAGATAAGCAGAATGCGGATGGTCAATATCTTGATCCACGTGAGGGTAAAAGTTATGAAACTGGCCTGAAAGGAGAGTTTTTTGATAAACAACTTAATGCGTCTATGTCGGTATTTTTAACCAAGCAAGATAATGTAGCCGAGATCATAGGCACAGTTATGGATGGTGATGAAGTCAAAAATATTTATGGCAGCGCAGATGGTGTTGAGAGTAAAGGCTTCGAAATAGAATTAGATGGTAAATTGACTGACAAGTGGGATATGAGCTTCGGACTTGCTCATTTTAATGCAAAAGATGCTGACGGTAACAAAGTACAGACAACTGCAGCGAGAACGTCGGCCAATCTATTTACAAAATATACAATAAATAAGTGGAGCGTGGGTGGTGGCTTAAACTATAAGAGCAAAGCATATAAAGACGAGACTGCAGGGCGTATTACTCAAGATGCTTATGTGTTGGCGAATTTAATGGCTGCTTATCAAGTTGATCAAAATATTAAACTTCAACTGAATGTGAACAATTTATTTGATGAAAAATATTACGAAGGTTTAGGTGTGAATAGTATGGTGTATGGCGCACCACGCAATGCAACGTTAACTTTCCGCTATCAATTCTAAAAAATCTTGAGAAATAAAAAACGGCTTATTAAAAGCCGTTTTTTGTGGAAAATGTGGATAAGTCTAGGCTTATTCACATGCGATCTTGACTTGAGTAAGCGCGTTCAAAGTTTCAGACCTCAACTTTAAATGGCTGTATCATTGTTTTTCAGTTGTTATGCTATGTGGTCTTTGACCCAGCAGAGGCAGAGTTTGAAGTGCGTTGAGCTGTGCATTTCTAATCAGGCTTTGATTATGTGGGTGAACTCAGTTTATTGAGTTGCACGGACATAGGCGCCGTCTTGATGTCCACCCATCCAAGTCACGCTTAAATGAGACTCCTCTTCATCTAAGCGGATAGGAAAAATTTCTAAATGCTTGCTATATTTAGGCAAAGCTTTTAAACCAATACAGTTGCCATTTTTCCACCATGACCCTTCGGCATATTGGTCTAAAGAGCCAACAGCTAAATACCATTTAAATTTGCCGTCAGGTTCTAGTAGAAGCTCAGAACCAACCTCCATAACGCCCTGCAAATAATAATGTCCAGCCCAAGCCTGAGCTGAATCTAGAAACTTTACTTCCTGACAGGATGTTTGATTTTCATCATTGCTCTTGGCATAAAGTGGCGTGGTGCAGGATAGGGCGATCATGCAGAGTAGTTTTGAAATTGGTGTATGCATTTTTATAATCTCTTCATCTATTTTTTCATCTTGCTTTATTTTTAGCATAAATAAACCCGATACATCGAAATGAATCGGGTAAGTTGTTTCAAATCTAATAGTTACTGTGCTAAATAAGGGTTTTCAAAACCGAGTTTAGCCAAAATTTCAATTTCGATGCCTTCCATTTCTTCAGCATCTGCTTCTGATGTTTCATGGTCATAGCCCATAAGGTGCAAAGTGCCATGGACCAGCATATGAGTGAAATGCGTCAGTGGCGCTTTGTTTTGTTCTTTTGCTTCCGACAACACCACAGGAATACAAATGACCAAATCGCCAATGGGAAATGAGTCAAGAATCTGCGCCATTTCATCGGGCAAATCACTAGGGAATGACAACACATTGGTTGATTTATCTTTGCCACGATATTCCAAATTCAATTTATGACTTTCATCATGGTCAACACAAGCAATACCAATTTCACAGTTACTCTGTGTGCCAATATGACGTAAAACAGTTTCTACAACTTTTTTGAGATAGCCACGTTTCAAGACCAATTCAGGGGCTTGAAAGTCCTGTTGTAGAGAAAGACTCAGTTTCAAAATAGATCCTTAGATAATAAAGCCTACTGACAGGGTTTAGCTGTCAGTAGGCTGTAATTTAATGCTGAGCATCAGCAGCAGCATCATTTTCAGCCACTAAGGCTTCTTGACGCGCTTTGCGTTCAGCACGCGCTTCAGCGGTTAAGCGATGTTGTTCTGCATCCCATCCCTCATAAGCTTCAACAATTTTTTGCACTAGTTGGTGACGTACCACGTCACGTGAGTGGAAACGGGTGATGTGAATTTCTTTGATCTTGTCGATGATGCGTAAAGCATGTGCTAGACCAGATTGCTGGCCACGTGGTAAGTCGACCTGTGTGATATCTCCAGTAATCACTGCACGTGAACCAAAGCCTAAACGTGTGAGGAACATTTTCATTTGTTCAGGTGTGGTATTTTGCGCTTCGTCTAAAATCACAAAAGAGTGGTTTAAGGTTCGACCACGCATATAAGCCAGTGGTGCGACTTCAATCACCTGACGTTCAATCAGTTTGGCCACTTTTTCAAAGCCAAGCATTTCATACAAGGCATCGTAGAGTGGACGTAAATACGGATCAATTTTCTGGCTTAAATCACCTGGGAGGAAACCCAGTTTTTCACCTGCTTCAACGGCAGGGCGAACCAATAAAATCCTTTGAATTTCGTTACGTTCTAGCATATCGACTGCGGCTGCAACGGCGAGATAGGTTTTACCTGT
>NZ_DKIK01000195.1:534-14919 GCF_002454215.1 Acinetobacter sp. UBA6720 | reverse complement strand
AAACCTTCAATATAATCCACCACTGAACCGACCAAATATTGATAACTCAATGAGTCAACCAACATTTTCACATCACCATTGATAAATTCTGCGTCGTCTTCATTTTGGTTTTCAGCAAAGTTAAAACCATAAGAAAAACCTGAACAACCACCGCCCGTCACATAAACACGGAGCATTAAATCTTGATTCCCTTCACTGTCACGTAATTGACGTACTTTATTTGCGGCATTGTCGCTTAGTTCAAGTGCTTGGGCATTCATCTTAGATTCCTCAGTTCGGTTCAGCTGTCTTTCAAATCAAAAAGACCATATTTCGAGTATAGCATACTCAATATATGGTCCCTATTTGAATATTTAAAGTCAAATCAGACTAATTTTCTCAAGATTGTTTGTAATTCTCATCCTGTAAGCCACATTCAAAATTTTTCGCCGCTTGCTTACAACGGAATTGCCATAACAGTTTCATCATTCGCTTATCGTAAATACCGCGGTTGGTGAGATCAATTCGTGCTTCCCGCATCATCTTTTGATAACCCGGCTGATCTACAGCAGGCACCTGCATCCAATATTTTTGCGGGATTTCAGCTTTCATTTTACCCAAAATACCAAATGCACGCGGCAGCTGGCCTTTCACCCATTCCCGTGATTTTTGCCCATAACCTGCAGGGAATTTATCCGGACGAATAATAATATTCCCTGTGACCTGTAAAATCGGATAATTTACAATGGCGCCTTTCGTGCCCAAGCCTTTATGTAACTCTAAGGGCTTAAAAACTGCAGCAGGCGCACCAATAATGTCGACTTGGCCGTTATTAAACTTTGCGCCAAAGTTAGTGACATCGGCACTGACAGCTTGTGCACCAATTTGCTGAACCATGATCTTTTGCGCTTGATCATAGTCTAAAACGGCAATTTTCTTACCCGCCGCTTTGGCCACGGTATTAATGCTACGGTCATTCACCATTAAAAAAGCGTCTCCAACGGGGATTACACCTGCAACTTCATACTTGCCATTGACCATATGTTTAGCAAAAGTTGGGCTGGCTAAGCCTTGCATGACTTTCACTGCTAAATTGAGATCGGGAATCGCACCAATCGCATCGAGTGAACCTGTAAACGCGTTAAATTGACGCCCACGCATACCTGTGACACTAATGGCATCACATTTTCCTGCTTTAAAATCTTCAGCAATCACAGCTTCGTTTTGGCCCACACGCAGTTCAATATCCGCGCCCCAGTTTTTAGCTGCCAACTGATAATCTTTCATCAAGCTATAGACATCACCATTTTTGCCGACCAAGTCGAAGACACAAACCACTTGTTTGGCCTGTGCCATCGCTGTTGCAGAAATGACTAATGTCCCGACACTGAGGCTTTTCATCCACTGTTTCATACATCTTCCTTTTGACTTATTGTTGTTTATTGTGATGAGCCATTCACTTGTGCTCTTTGTTATTTTTTAATGCCTCGAATGAAACTTCACTCGGTTCACAACCACTCATTTCCTACACGCTATACAAATTAGCTGCGTCAAAACCATTTAAATCTGTCGATTAAAAACAAAAAAGAAAGCTCAATTTAAACTGAGCTTTCTTAGAACACATTGGGAAAATTATTCACCGCCCAGTGAGCATTCAAAGTTGGCTTTATCGACCGAGCAACGGGCTTTTTTCAAGACCGACATCATCGCTGGGTCATAAATGCCTCGTTTGGTCATATCCATACGACCATCACGCAACATTTTTTGATATTTGGTTTTGTCTTCTGCGCTGAGATTCATTTTATATTTTGCAGGAATGCCTGCTTCTAAACGGCCTATCATCGCGATGCTTTTCGGTAGGTTTTTCACAAACCAATCTCGCGATTTTTGTCCAAAGCCTGCGGGGAATTGATCGGGGCGAATCACAAAATCAGCGGTCACTTGTAGTACAGGGAAGTTAAACATGGCGCCATTTGTGCCTAAACCTTTATAAATTTCTAGGGGTTTATAAGCATAAGCAGGTGCGCCGACCATATCGACTTGACCATTATTAAACTTCGCCACAAAGTTAGACACATCGGAAATCACTGCTTGAGCACCGACGCGTTGTACCATGATTTTTTGCGCATCATCATAGCCCAAGACTGCAAACTTTTTGCCCGCCGCTTTTTCAATGGAATTAATGCTTTTATCTCGTACAAAAATAAAAGCTGAACCTAAAGGTGCAATCCCGGCCACTTCGTATTTTTTACCTCCAAGATTGGTCACCATTTTTGCCGCATTACGCTGATCCAATGCAAAAGTGATCGCACGTTGTGCAATGGCATTGCTTGGAGCACCACCCAATGCATCAATAGAACCGACAAATTTATTGTACTGGCGCGCACGCATAGCGGTCATAAACACGCCATCACACTTACCTGCTTTAAAATCGTTGTCGGCAACGGCTTCATCTTGACGAGGGATTAAATTAATTTCAGCCCCCCAGCCTTTTGCAGCTAGAGCCCATTCTTGCGCCATTTGATAGGACTCACCTGATTTGCCAAGCAAGTCAAATACACAGATGTCCACTTTAGCCGCTTGTGCCGTCGACGCCACACCCAAAGCAGAAAAAGCAGTGAGTGCGAGGGTTAGTTTTTTCATTCTTATGTCCTTGTTCATTTTGTTGTTTGACAGGTGTCCATACACATGCAAAATATTAAGCAAGTTAAAATTAAAAAAATAGAGCATTTACTCAAAAATCACTGTCAATTGGGCAAATTTTTTTCTGTTCTCTCATTTTTATTTTCAAAGGATTAGTAAAAGCATTTTAAATTCATCATTTTAAAATAAAAAACCTGCATCATCCGTTTTACATGAATGATGCTTAATATTACAAAGAAATACAGCTTTTCGCCTTATTCACCACCCAATGAACATTCAAAGTTGGTGCGTTCAACCGTACAACGGGCTTTTTTCAGCACTCGCATCATGCCTGGGTCATAGACTCCTTGTTTGGTTAAATCAATGCGCCCTTCGCGTAGCATACGCTGATATTTTTCTTTATCTTCTTTACTCAGTTGCATTTTGATTTTGCTTGGAATGGCCGCTTCTAGTCGCTGCACCATGGCAAAGGATTGCGGGATTTTTTGTAAAAACCATTGTCGCGATTGCTCGCCAAATTGGGCAGGAAAACGCTCGGGTCTGACAATTAAATCTGCAGTGACATTGACCACGGGAAAGTTAAGCATAGCCCCTTTAGAGCCTAGACCTTTTTCAATTTCTAAGGGTTTATACGCATAAGCAGGTGCAGCAACCACATCCACTTCACCTGTATTAAACTTTTTTATAAAGTTGGAAATATCCGACATCACAGGAACAGCGCCTACCCGCTCTACCATCACCCGTTGTGCACGGTCATAATGCAGGATGGCAAATTTTTTACCTTGTGCTTTCTCAATAGTGTTCAAACTTCGGTCTTTGACAAAAATATAAGCTGAACCAATTAAGCCAATGCCTGCCACTTCATAGTTTTCCCCTTGTAATGTGGTGGTCATGCGCTTGGTATTACGAGGATCGAGTACATATTCCACGGCCTTTTGTGCAATTTTATTGCTCGGCACTCCGCCTAAGGCATCAATTGAACCTGCGAACTTGTTATAGGTGCGCGCGCGCATTGAGGTCATATACACCGCATCGCATTTATCATTTTGAAAGGCCTTATCGGCCAAGTCTTCGTCCTGAAACGAAATCAACTGTACCTGTGCGCCCCATTTTTTACTGACCAAAGCCCATTCTTCTAAAAACTTATAAGATTCCCCTGCTTTACCCAGTAGGTCAAACACACAGACTTGTTGCTTCGCTTGTACCATACTGGAGAAAGCGCACAGTGCGAGCGTCGATAAAATAAAAATTCCTTTTCTTTTCATTATTATCCCTTCATGTTTTTTGTTTTACTGGGGAAATATATCTGTGTGCTATTTCTCAATATAGGTCAAAAAAGGTCAACTTTTAGCTTTCCGACCAAAGGTCAAATGGTTTCATCCTCCCCTTAAAAGTAACTATTCAAGATTTCAGTTCAGATAAATTTTGAATGTTTAGTCTTTTGCTGACGCATCCATTAGAATAGGCGCACCTTTTTCTGATATTTGATAGTTCCATGATTCAGCTTGATCAAGTTTCATTGCGCCGTGGTGGACGAGTGTTATTTCAAAAAGCCTCCATGCAAATCCATCCGGGTTGGAAAGTTGGTCTCACCGGTGTCAATGGTGCTGGAAAATCAACCCTGTTTGCTGCGCTCTTAGGCTCAATCGGTCCTGATGATGGCACCCTAAGCCGCCCTGCTGTATGGACAGTGGCGCACATGGCGCAGGAAGTAAAAGCCTTAGATATGGCTGCGATTGATTTCGTCCTGACCGGTGATGAAGAGTATTGGAACATTCAACAACAGCTTAACCATCCTGAACAGTTAACTGACACTGAACTGGCTGATTTACATGGCCGATTCGACGAAATTAACGGTTATTCCGCACCCGCTAAAGCCGCTCAGCTTATGGCGGGTCTGGGTTTTATGGAACATCAAAACCAACTTTTGGTTTCAAGTTTCTCTGGTGGATGGCGCATGCGTTTAAACTTAGCACGTACCCTGATGAGCCGTTCGGATCTATTATTACTCGATGAACCGACCAACCACTTAGATCTCGATGCTATTTTATGGTTAGAAGATTGGTTGAATGCCTATACGGGTACCCTGATTTTAATTTCGCATGACCGCGATTTCTTAGATGCCATTACCAACCGTATTTTGCATATCGAAAATCAAGAACTCACCCTCTATAGCGGCAACTATTCTACCTTTGAAACCACTCGTGCAGAACGTTTGGCACAACAACAACAAGCCTATGAAAAGCAGCTCGAAACACGGGCACATATTCAAAAATATATTGATCGCTTTAAAGCCCAAGCCACTAAAGCGCGTCAGGCACAAAGCCGAATTAAACAACTGGAACGGATGCAGTTACTTGCCCCTGCGCATGTCGATACCCCGTTTACCTTTAGCTTCCGTGAACCCACCAAAATGAGTTCGCCACTGCTCACTCTAGAGCAGGCTGATATTGGTTATGGCGATAAACTGATTGCCACCAATATCAACCTACAAATCACCCCGACGAGCCGAATTGGCTTATTGGGGATGAATGGTGCAGGTAAATCAACCTTAATCAAATCCTTGGTTGGTGATTTACCTTTACTCGCAGGACAACGCAAAGCTTCCGAACTGCTGAATATTGGCTATTTTGCACAGCATCAAATGGATTCACTAGATGAATCGGCTAGCCCAATGCTGCAATTGGCACGAATTGCAGATAAAAAAATCAGTGAAGCGACCTTACGTGCCTTTTTAGGCAGTTTCGGCTTTAGTGGCGAACGAATGGATACCCCTTGTGAGAGCTTTTCAGGTGGTGAACGTGCGCGTTTGGCATTGGCTTTAATCGTGTGGTTACGTCCCAATGTCTTGATTCTAGACGAACCGACCAACCATTTAGACTTAGATATGCGCCATGCCCTGACCATGGCTTTACAAGACTATGAAGGTGCAGTGGTCTTGGTTTCACACGAACGCCAACTGATTGCCAGTGTGTGCGATGACCTCATTTTAGTCCACGCTGGAAAATCCATAGAATTTGAAGGCGATCTTCACGATTATGCCAACTGGTTACGTCAAGCGCGCCTAGAGATGATTAAACAAGGTGGACAAATAGCACCTGTGGTGTCTAAAGTCAGTGAGCAAAAAACGCTCATTTCCAAAGTGGATAAAGAAGCGCAGCGTAAATTGGCTGCACAGCGCCGTGAACAAACGCGCCCGATTCGTAAAAATATCGAAAAATGTGAAAGCCTGCTGGCAAAGCACCAGCCACGCTTAGTCGACATTGAAAGTTTACTCGGTGATGCTGGCCTATATGACGCTGCACGCAAAGATGAACTCATGAAACTGATGAATGAGCAAACCGAACTTAAAAACCAAGTCAATGAAGCTGAAGAACAAATGCTAGAGCTGATGATGGAACTTGAAGAGCTCGAAAGTTCATTCGAAGACTAAAACATTCTATCTAACACAACTACTACTGCCCGTGATGCACAAGCATCGCGGGTTTTTTTATGCTTTTTCGTTTTTATCGGCGGACTTTGGCTGAATGTTTTTCAAACACTCTCCAAACTGACCTCCTCGATATAAAAATCAATCCAGCTTCCCATCAAGAAAATTATATATTTTAAATAAAACATATACTTATAAAAAATAATAACTATTGTTTAGATATTCTTAAAAAGCAATTTTTCAATTATTTAATTCTGCTAAATTAATGGAATATTCAATCATGTAAACTCAAATAAACTTAATTATGCGTGTCCAAAGCACAATTTTCTGTAGCAAAACATCTCGGCCACTAAACAACAGCAACATTTCAAATTATTCAAAAACAGTTTGTTTTGAATTTAAAAGGACAAGGTAAACAGGAAAGCAGTTTTTAAATTCAAAAAATATCACAACTTTTAAATTTAGATTCTTCAGATCACATCCATTGTGGATAAAATTATACGTATTTTGACACCGAATATAAAGCGTATTTATATTTTATCCACAGCTTGGTGATGCTTATTTATTCGATTATTTTAGCTAAAGTTAACCCTTTTTAGCCGTTTTTCTTTAATTTAAAACGGCTCTTTTCGCCTTTAAAAAACGTAATTCTTGTATTTTCCAGCCCCGATCAAAGATCCATGTTTCTTGGATTTGTTGGCGATTTTCAACCAAACCAATCAAAACCTGACAGCGTGTTTGGTCTCGGTTAAACTCAAATTCTTCAAATTCGACATCAGGTTTTTGAGGTTTCCAAACCCCATTTTTCACCGCATGTGCGATCTTTTCATAGCGTGTATAGTTGCTTTCTACACGATCGGCTTGCTCATAGACCACTTTAAAATGCTCATCTTCATATTGAGCTAAAACTTCATAATTACCGGTGAAAAATGCATTCACCCAAATGTCGCGTACTTGTTCTAGTTGGTTATCCATCATAATGACCTCACATTTTGCACTGTGCAAAAAGACTTGATACTTACATCATGACATCGCTATAAGTCAGTTTAATAACATTGTACATTGCTTATATTTTATTCAAAAGCATAAAAAATGCTGTAAAAAAAGCACTCTAACGAGTGCTTTTTTCTATGTATTTTGTAAAGCGTTTAAGCATCAATATCCGCATTCAGTGCATTCTCTTCAATAAATGCACGACGTGGTTCCACGTCATCACCCATCAAACAAGAGAACATACGATCAGCCTCAATCGCATCCTCAATCGTCACTTGTAGCATGTTGCGGTTTTCAGGATCCATTGTGGTTTCCCAAAGCTGGTCCGCATTCATCTCACCCAAGCCTTTATAGCGCTGAATCATCATACCGCGACGTGAATCAGACAAAATATGCTGCCAGACTTGATGGAAGTTGGTGACTGCAATTTTACGATCACCTTTTTGCAGGTAAGCACCGTCTTCAAGCAGCGTGAACCAGCTCTTGGAGTTTTTCAGCAAGCGTGCATATTCACCTGAACCCAATAAACCCGCATCTAGTAAATAACTGTGCGGCAGATTGTGTACATAGATGGTGATACGAGGCAAATAAGTCTCGATCTTTTGACCATCTGCCAGCTCTTTTTCAAACGTTTCTAAGCTCAGCTCAGGACGCAAGCTTGGCTGAATTTCTGCCACAGCGCTACGCACTTGCTCAGCCCACTGCTCGACATAAGCTCGGTCATGATTGTGATCAAGCTTAAAGCCTTCCACAGAAATCAACGCATCTAGAACACTGGCAGGATAACGAACTGTTAGACGCTGCAAGCTCTTCTGAGACGTTTGATAATCTGCAATCACATTCGCCAAAGCCTCACCACGAATTGCAGGTGCAGCTTCACTAACGTGTAATTCAAGCTCATCAATTGCGTTTGAAATTAAATAGGTTTCAAGCGCATCATTATCTTTAATATATTGCTCTTGTTTGCCTTTTTTCAGCTTGTATAACGGTGGCTGTGCAATATAGATATAACCACGTTCTACTAGCTCTGGCATTTGACGGAAGAAGAAAGTCAACAATAAGGTACGAATGTGCGAACCATCCACGTCCGCATCGGTCATGATGATGATTTTATGATAACGCAATTTGTCCGGGTTGTACTCTTCACGACCAATACCACAACCTAATGCCGTAATCAGCGTGCCCACTTCTTGTGATGAAATCATCTTGTCAAAACGCGCACGTTCCACGTTTAGGATTTTACCTTTCAACGGTAAAATCGCTTGCATCTTACGGTTACGACCTTGTTTCGCACTACCACCCGCAGAGTCACCCTCGACCAGATACAATTCAGACAATGCAGGATCTTTCTCTTGGCAATCCGCCAATTTACCAGGTAAACCAGCAATATCTAAAGCACTTTTACGACGCGTCATTTCACGCGCTTTACGCGCCGCATCACGGGCACGAGCTGCATCAATAATTTTGCCTGCAATGGCTTTTGCCGCTTGTGGGTTTTCAAGCAAATATTCAGAGAATGATTTATTCATTGCCTGTTCAACCGCCGGTTTCACTTCACTTGAAACCAACTTTTCTTTGGTTTGTGAAGAGAACTTCGGATCAGGAACTTTCACTGAAACAATCGCAGTTAAACCTTCACGAGCATCATCCCCTGAAACGGCTACTTTCTCTTTTTTGAGTAAGTTTTCATTTTCCATGTAGCTGTTTAAGCCACGGGTTAAGGCTGCACGGAAACCTGCTAAATGCGTTCCGCCATCTTTTTGTGGAATGTTGTTGGTGAAGCAACGGACATTTTCTTGATAAGTATCATTCCACTGCAATGCCACTTCGACCCCAATGCCATTTTCCGCTTGTACGGTAAAATGAAAAATGTCATTTAGATGTGTTTTGCCTTGGTTAATATATTTCACAAACTCAGACAGACCGCCTTCGTAGTCAAACACATGTTCCGCATGGATACGCTCATCGCGCAAAACGATGCGCACGCCTGCGTTCAAGAAAGACAATTCACGTAAACGGCGTGCCAAAATATCGACATTGAAAATAGTCTGACTAAAAGTTTCAGCACTTGGCCAAAAACGTACAGTTGTTCCTGTCGTATCTGTATCCCCCACAACAGTCAATGGATAAACAGGATCACCGTGTTTATATTCTTGTTGGTGAATATGACCTGCACGATGAATCGTCAGTTCCAACTTATGTGACAAAGCATTTACTACCGATACGCCCACACCGTGTAGACCACCTGAAACCTTGTAGCTATTGTCATCAAACTTACCACCCGCGTGCAGAATGGTTAAAATCACTTCTGCGGCAGAAACCCCTTCTTCAGGGTGAATATCGGTCGGAATACCGCGCCCATTGTCCGATACACTTACAGATTCATCTTCGTGAATCGTCACCAAAATTTCATCACAGTGACCTGCAAGCGCCTCATCGATCGCATTATCCACCACCTCAAACACCATATGGTGTAAGCCTGAACCATCATCCGTATCACCAATATACATACCCGGACGTTTACGTACTGCGTCCAATCCACGTAATACTTTGATACTAGAGGAATCATAAGCTTTTTCTGTGGTTTGTTCCGTTTGAGAAGCAGCTTGTTGATCTTCTGAACTCATGGTTTCTCCCTAGCGAAAAATAGGTCTATCCCGTGATGGGTAAAATCTAAAATCATTGTGCGACAACTTGAACTTGACCGTTTTCAACACAGAATAATTGATAAGAAATAGATAAATCATGTAAGTGATTTTTGACTGATTCATACTCTAAAGTGGTAATAAAAACTTGACTACCCAGTTGGCTCAATCGCTCAATTAAACGTTGTTGTGCTGTTAAATCTAATTCTGCTGTCAGATCATCTAATAATACCACAGTTTCCTTATTACAGGCATGCAGCATTGCAATCTGTGACAGTTTTAAAGCTATGATTAACAGCTTTTTTTGTCCCCGTGAAAGCACCACGTCCGCATCACCTAGGCTTGTTTTTAAACGTAAATCTGCCTTATGCGGCCCATATTCCGTATAGCGGCGGTCAAGGTCTTTTTGATGGTGACTTTGCAGGTCATGCAGTAACCCTACATCGGTGTGAAACCCTGGACTGTATTCCAAGTCAACCTGAATATGTGGCAAAAGTTGTTTTAAATCTTGCTCAAAAAAGTCCTTCCATTGCTCCACAATACTCACTCTTTGCGAATGTAGCATTTCTCCATAATCACTGAGCATTTTGTTCCACGGTTCCAAGTCTACCAAACTTAAATTTCGTCGTGTTTTAAGTAAACTGTTCCGTTGTTTTAAGGCACGCGAGTAATATTGCCATGCATGATAAAACTCTGGTTCCACGTGGAACATCAACCAATCGAGTAGCTGCCTTCTCGGCTTCGCACCATGATCAATAATATCGGTACTTTGTGGATCAATCAGTTGTAGGGGAAGAATTTTGGCTAACTGCCCTTGGGTGGCAATGTTGTCACCATTGACCTTAATCAACTGTTCACCTGACAACAGCTTTTGCATGCCAATCTTTTCTGTACTGGACTGCGCGAAAATTATGGCATCTTGGGTATCGGTTTGAATGTAGTTTTTAGGAATATGGGTACGGAAGGAGCGCCCTGTCGCCAGCAGATGGATGGCTTCCAAAATTGAGGTTTTGCCTGAACCATTTTGCCCATAAAAAACATTAAACGGTTGCAATCCATGGAGAGCAACCGTCTTTAAATTTCGAACACGTTCGATATTTAAACGCGTAATTTGCATGCGTCAACCTAAGTCTTAAACACGCATTGGCATAACAACATAAGTCTGATCTTGATGCGCAGGATCTTGAACCAAAACCGACTGATTGGCTTCGGTCATGGTCATAGACACATCATCACCATCCAATGCACCTAATACATCCAAGATATATTGTGCATTAAAAGACATTTCCATTGGTGCATTACTATATTGAATCGCCAAGTCTTCTACGGCTTCATCTTGTTCTGGGTTATTCGCACGAAGCTGTAGCGTATCGGCATCAAAATTTAAGAACACACCACGTAGTTTTTCATTACTTAAAATCGAAACACGTTGTAAAGATTGCTTAAAGACATCATGTGCAATTAAGACATTTTTATCACCACCACGTGGAATCACACGGCGATAGTCAGGGAATTTACCATCAATCAGTTTCGTCGTGAAACGAACAGTGGTTTCACCTTGTTCTTTGTCACGACTAGCAATTGAAATGGTCACATTCAACAGCTCACGACCAATCAACAATGCCAATTGCTCATCTTCAATGCTCAGTAAACGTTGTAATTCAGCTACAGCTTTACGTGGCACAATGGCTTGGATCAACTGGGTTGCATTTGAGCTGGCGACAGTTTCACACAGCGCCAAACGGTGACCATCAGTCGTGACTGCACGTAATTGATTGTTATCAATCTCAAGTAAAGTCCCTGTAAGGTAGAAACGTACGTCTTGTACCGCCATAGCAAAAGCAGTTTTTTCAAATAAACGCTTTAATTCACGCTGCGTCACCGCTACTTGGGTGCCTTGCGTGTTTTCTGTGCTTAAAAGTGGATAATCTTCAGCTGGTAAAGTCCCGAGAACAAAACGGCTATTGCCTGACTTTAAAATACAGCGTTGATCTTCAGTAATCTGTAAGTCAATTAAGGCTGCAGTTGGCAAAGATTTACAAATATCCATCAACTTACGTGCAGGAACAGTTGTTTCACCCGCTTGTAAACATGCCCCATCAGCAAGTGTGGTACTGGCAACCAGCTCAACCTCTAAATCAGAGCCTGTAATAGTCAAAGACTCTTGATTTACTTGAACTTTGACATTTGAAAGAATGTTTAAAGTATGGCGACGTTCAACCGCTCCTACGACATGTGATAGAACATTAAGTAAGCTTTCTTTCGCGATTTTTAAACGCACGATACATTCCTCGAAATACTGAAGATAAAAGAATAAATAAAAGTGTTTTTAGCAGTGTACTATGCGGCAGAACATGCCGCATTGCAAGAACAGAATTTGAACAACCACACTTAACTTTGTAGTAAGCGCTGTAAGTTTTTATAGTCCTCATTGAAGATCGGATCTTCATCTCTCAGACTGACCACTTTTTCACAGGCATGCATCACCGTACTATGATCACGCCCACCAAAAGCCATCCCAATTTCAGGGAAACTGTCGCCCGTTAACTCACGCGCCAAACCCATTGCCAATTGGCGTGGGCGTGCATAAATACGGGTACGTTTAGGTCCAACCAACTCTTTCAGTGGAATTCTAAAGTACTCACTCACCACACGTTGAATATTTTCAGTACTGATCGTTCGTGCACGAATCGCCAAGACGTCTTTTAAAGACTCACGCACGACATCTAAGTCAATCGCTGTGCCTTTAAAGCGCGAAATGGCCACCACTTTATTCAACGCACCTTCAAGCTCACGAACATTCGCAACAACTTGTTGTGCAATAAACAAGGCACAATTTCGCGGCAGTTCCACGTCATTGCTTTCTGCTTTTTTCAGCAAAATTTCAATTCGTGTTTCAATATCTGGTGGTTCAACCCCCACCGATAAGCCCCACGAAAAACGTGAAACCAAACGAGGGTCTAATTCAGTCAATTCTTTTGGATAGCGGTCAGAAGTCAAAATAATTTGCTTAGACTCATCTAAAAGTGCGTTAAATGTATAGAAAAACTCCACTAAACTTGCCTCTTTTCCTGCAAGTAAGTGAATATCATCGACCAATAATAGATCTAAAGATCGGCAATTTTTCTTAAATTCTTCCACTTTGCCCTGTTGCAAAGAGCTGACAAAATCCTGCACAAAACTTTCAGCCGTCATATACATGACGCGCGCATTAGGCTTGGCTTGCAATAAAGCATTACCAACCGCCTGCATTAAATGCGTTTTACCCAATCCAGTCGGACCATATAAAAATAATGGATTGTGCTGAGAAGCCCCCAACTGAGTCAAAACCTTACGACATGTTTCAGCAGCCATCTGGTTTGAACGCCCCTCAACAAAAAGTGAGAAACTAAATAAAGGGTTAAGCTGACGTTTACGATTATTTTTAGCAGGACTTTCGTCTTTTTCTTTTTTAGGGCGCTGCACAGGCGTAGGTGCTGACTCTAAAGCTGCAGTTGTGGTTGCAGGTTGTTCAGCCGCAGATAAAATCGCCCCAGGTCTTGAATCGACTAAAATTTCAACCTTACGCACACGTCCTTCAGAGAGTTGTTCAACTAAAATAGTAATCAACTCAAGATGGTGTTCTTGAATGTAACGTGTCCAATAGGGATTCGGCGCATACAGACGTAATGTGTCATTTAACTCTTCTGCAACTAAAGGGCGTATCCACATCGTAAAGACATTCCCAGATAGCTCTTGTCGCAAGCGAGTTAAGCAGTCCGTCCAAAGCATGTGAAACCCCTATTCATTCCATCGATAATTAATAAAAACACGAAGCACCCACCGAAGCGGGTCGCCATTCTAACCAAGTTATCCACATCTGTCATGGGAAATTCAGTCAATATTGCTCAAAAAGACTACTTATGAAAACAAATTTAAATTCAAATGCCATTGTGGATAAGTTTATCCTCAAGCTGTGGATAGAATATAGCATAAAGTTATCCACAAACTATTATTTTTATAAAAACAACTTTATCCACACCATATAATTATGTTTTTTAAATAGAAAAGCGCAATTTCCACAGAAAAACACAGCCCTAATAGTAATAAATTTAAATTTATAAATTTGAATTTATTTATAAGAGCGCTGTTTTTTGGGGATAACTTCGCTAGAGATATGAATTTAAATTTAAAACATTACAATGTAATTGAATTTAAACAACTGTGGATAATTATGTGAATAATCTTGCTGATAACTTATATCACTTTAATAAACAATAATCTAGCTTGTGTATAATAAAAAACGCTATGTATAAGAGGTTTGAGCTTTTATTGCAGGGATACATTAAAAACAAGTTAATTTTGCAAGAAAATCTGTTTTTCATTGACAGCTCAAGCAATGAACACTAAAATCGCGAACCTTCATTGAATGATCATTTTTGGAGTTTCGATATGAAACGTACATTCCAACCATCTGAATTAAAGCGTAAGCGCGTTCATGGTTTCCGTGCTCGTATGGCTACTAAAGCTGGTCGCCAAGTATTAGCTCGTCGTCGTGCAAAAGGTCGTCACAGCTTAACTGTTTAATCAATAGTTAACGCTTAAAGCGATTTTGGGTGTTATGACTACACTTTATGGCTTCAGCACAGAGGTTCGTATTCGCTGTGCTGCCGATTATAAAAGTGTCTTCGATGGTGCGCTTTTTAAAGTGCATCA
>NZ_DKIK01000195.1:0-384 GCF_002454215.1 Acinetobacter sp. UBA6720 | reverse complement strand
TTTCGCTTGCATCAACAGCAATTAACTTTAGATATTGTGGTTATGCCTAAAATGGGGATAGAAACAGTGCCTAATGCAGAGTTGCACCAGCAATTACAATTTGCTTGGCAAAAATTACAACGTCTTGCCAAAAAGCATCAAAAAATAGCTCCCTCCCTGCAAAAGTAGAGATGGCCAATGGTCCGGTTACTGCATTGGTTAATTCGATTTTATCAAATTGCGATTAGTCCTTTACTTGGACCGCGTTGTCGTTATATCCCTACATGTTCTCAATATTCATTGGAAGCAGTCCATACACATGGTGCTGTGCGTGGTGTGTGGTTGGCTACTAAACGTATTTGCCGTTGTCATCCTTGGGGTGGATCGGGGTATGACCCTGTTCCA